>CAZJLX010000302.1:0-3847 GCA_964546545.1 uncultured Ignavibacteriaceae bacterium
CACAGGTAAACCGAGGATAAATGTTCGTGTCTATAACTTCGCAAAGAAAATGAAGATCGGATAGGGTCAATTTAATATTCTGTCGGTCGGTTTGTTCATTGCTCTGAATCGATTTGTAGTCGAGCGTCCGTTCATAAAAACCGAAATATTCACCTCTGATATCGCCCAAAGGGATTTCAACAAAAGGCTGGTCATTTTTAATGACCTTTTTATCCTCACTGCAGAAAAAAAGCAGGGATGACACCACTATAATTAAAAGTGCCGAAATAATATTTCTGTTCAAATTTTCCTCCCCGAATAATTGATAATTCAGGCTCTATTAAGATAATTTAAGACCATAATTTATCAATACTTATTGTCCGTTGATAACGACGTTCAAATAAGGTAATCGTTTAGAAAGATCTGGTTTAATTCTATATAAAAGCGGCAGGTCACACTGATCTGCTTTCGCATATCGGCAAAGGCCTGCCACAACGATAATTCTTTGCTGAAATGATAATATGGGCAGACCGAAGGCAGGCAGGGAGCCTATTTTTTTGCATTATTGTTGATATAGGCAGGCGCGAAGCGCGAAATGGCGCTCCCTGGGCCAAGGCGCGAAACGCGAAAGCAGGCTATCTACCTGTTTGTTGTTGACAATGAGGGGGTTATACGATTTTCATATGGAATATATCGATTTTTTCGAATAGCCAAATGAAAAGAATGGTATATATAGCGAATTTGATTAAAATTGATATAACACAATCTTAGCGAAAGGAGAGAAAGATGCCGACAATTTTCTGGCTCTGGCTGGCGGCGGCGCTGATCTTTCTGATTATAGAAATCACGACACCGACCCTGGTTTTCGCCTGTTTTGTGATCGGCAGTGTAGGCGCGGCGGTTACTTCTTTATTGACCGACTCGTACCTGATTCAAACAGCCGTGTTTGCTGTTATTTCGGTTATACTGATTCCGCTGACACGCTCGCTGGCGAAAAAGATTACCAAACCATCACAGAAAAGCAATGTCGACGCGATGATTGGCCGCCCCGGCGTGGTCTTGAAAAAGATTGACTCAGGCAATGATATCGGACAGGTGCGTGTCGACGGTCAGATCTGGCAGGCGGTCGCCTCGGAAATAATCGAGGTTGATGTTAAAATCAAAGTCGATGAAGTCAAAGGCGCCCGGCTGTATGTCTCGAAGCTTGAGGAATAGTAATTTCTGTATTAGAAAGGAGAGAGGATAATGGAAGCTTATATTCTGGTTTTAGTCCTGGTAATTTTTGCCTTTATCATCGTTGCCATGTCGATTCGGATTATCCGCCCGTTTGAAAAGGGTTTGGTCGAGAGACTGGGAAAATATCAGCGGACCCTTGATTCCGGCCTGAATCTGGTTTTGCCTTTTGTCGATGCGGTACAAAAAGTTGATATGCGCGAAATAGTGCTGGATGTTCCACCGCAACTGGTTATCACAAAGGATAATGTTTCGGTCGAGGTCGACTGCGTCGTTTACTGCCAGGTGACCGATCCGGTGCGTTCGCGCTACGAAATAACTAATTATGTAATTGCGGCGTCGAAACTGGCTCAGACTAATATTCGTAATGTGGTCGGCGAGATGGATTTGGATCAGTCACTTTCATCCCGGGATACCATCAATTCTCAGCTTCGGGATGTACTTGATACCGCCACCGACAAATGGGGCGTCAAGGTCAACCGGGTCGAGATTCAGCGGATCGATCCACCGGTCGATATTACCGAGGCGATGAGTCGCCAGATGAAAGCGGAACGTGATAAACGCGCCGCGATTCTATCGGCGGAGGGTGCCAAGCAGGCGGCGATTGAAGTTGCTTTGGGTTCCAAACAGGCGGCGATTCTTGAAGCCGAGGGTGCGGCTGAGGCAGTGCGCAAAAGGGCGGATGCGGAAAAGTATCGCCAGGTGGCAGTGGCCGAGGGTGAAGCGATGGCGATTCAGAATGTTTTTGACGCCATTCATGACGGAAAGCCGGATAAGGAACTGATTACGCTGAAATATCTGGAGATGATGCCGAAACTGGCCGAGGGAAGCGCCAACAAGCTGTTCCTGCCTTATGAGGCAAGTGGGATTATCTCGGCTCTGTCGGCGATGGTGGAAGGGATCAAAAAGGATAAGCCGGAATCGTCGCCGGTGGCGTAGAATTGGCTGGATTGACTATTCAAGGCGGAGGTTTTTTTCAAACCTCCGCCTTTTATAATAAATACATATTTTATTACTTTCATACCAATCAGCCGAATTCTGTTTACATCCAGGCTGCTTTTACATACATTGTTAAGTGGCTATAGGAAATAAAAATTATGAGTAACATAGATGTCAGGCATCCGGCGGTAGCGGGCGCTTTTTATCCGAGCGACCCGATTGCCTTAACAAAAATGATTGCCGGGTTTTATGCCGAGGCCAAAAAACAGGTCTTCAGCGGCCGACCACTGGCGATAATTGCCCCGCATGCCGGTTATCAGTATTCCGGGCAGACGGCGGCCAAGGCATATAAACAGCTTGAAGGTCAATCGTATGATGTGGTCGTTGTCATATCGCCGTCGCACACCGTATTTTTTCAGGGTGCCTCGGTTTATAACGGCGGTGCCTATCAGACACCGATCGGTGTGATCGAAATAGATCGCAAACTGTCACAGGAAATTGCGGATATTCACCCTGATGTCTATCTATCCAACAAAGGGCATACGGGCGGTTCAGTGCGAGGCGAACATGCGCTCGAAGTGCAACTTCCGCTGCTTCAACAGATTTTAGGCAAATTCAAACTGGTTGCTATTGTTATGGGTGAACAGGAATCGGAAACCTGCCATATTCTGGGAGAGGTTCTGGCCTCGGGTTTAAAAGATAAAAACTGTCTGATTGTCGCCTCGACCGATCTGTCGCATTTTCATGACGAAAAAGAGGCACGAAAACTTGACGCCAACATTCAAAAAGCGGTTGAGCAGTACAATCCGGAAAAAATTCTGTCGGTTCTTTCATCCGGGCAGGGCGAAGCCTGCGGGGGCGGAGTGGTTGCGGCCGCAATGGCGGCGGCAAAACGACTCGGCGGCGAGGAGGTCATTATCACCGGTTATACCACTTCGGGTTCGACAACCGGAGATTTTTCTGAGGTGGTCGGTTATCTTTCGGCAATTGTGACGACCAGTAAGACGGCGCCAAAACGTGATAAGGCAATCGGTTCACCGGCCAAAAGACGTCGCGAAGGTTTGCACAAAGAGGATAAAAATTATTTGCTTGAACTGGCCAAGTCATCGATTGAATCGCGCCTGAAAGGGACCAAACTCCCCGAAACGGAACCTCCCTCGCGGATTTTAAAAGAGAATCGGGGCGCTTTTGTGACATTAAAAATTGACGGGATGCTGCGCGGCTGTATCGGTCTGATCCGGGCGGCCAAACCGCTTTATGAAACAGTGATTGAGATGGCTCAGTCGGCTGCTTTTAATGATCCCCGGTTTAATCCTCTGACTGAAGATGAGTTTGAGAAAGTTGAAGTCGAGATTTCGGCTCTGACACCTCTTCAACGGGTGGAAAATATCGACGAAATCAAAGTCGGCAAGGACGGGCTGATGATAATTCTCGGGCGCAATTCCGGCCTGCTTCTGCCGCAGGTGGCGACGGAGAATAACTGGGATCTGATCACTTTTCTGGAGCAGATTTGTCTTAAGGCGGGATTGCCCAAGAACAGCTATCGTGAAAAAGCGGCGCAGATATATCGTTTCTCGGCTGATGTTTTTTAATCAAACGTTTTTATATTTATTCATAGATTTATTCCGGGATTGTTCGAAATCGGTGGGAAAACTTCGAAATATATATAATGATTATATCTTAAGCTGGTTTGACG
>CAZJLX010000303.1:0-3842 GCA_964546545.1 uncultured Ignavibacteriaceae bacterium
TCAGGTCTGCGCGAGCCAAACGAGCGTGTGACCTGACGGTCTATTAAAGGAGTCACCGTAGGGAGGGAGTCCCCGACTCCTGCCATCTTTAATAATGTTCTCTACACTCCCAGTTTCTCCAGAATCTTCGGGATGTCGAGAAAGGTTTTGGCCGGGTGGGCACCCGCCTCGGTTAAGGCCTCGAGCTTCTCTTTGGCCGTTCCCATTTTTCCCTCGACAATCGCCCCGGCATGACCCATCCGTTTTCCCGGAGGTGCAAAAATCCCGCCGATCATCGCAATCACCGGTGTTTTCATTTTCGAAATCGTATCGCAGGCGCGCTCTTCGTACACGCCGCCGATCTCACCGGTCATCACCACCGCTTTGCTTTTTTCATCCTGCTCGAACATCCAGAGAATTTCGTCAAAGGTCGAGCCTAAAATCGGATCGCCGCCCAGACCGACACAGGTCGTTTCACCGTAGCCCGAATCGGTCAGCGTGTTGGCGATATAGTACGTTATCGATCCGGAGCGGCTGACTGTCCCGACTCGTCCCGGCTTAAAAGCGATATCCGGCATAATACCCAGATTGGCCTCGCCCGGCGTGATAATCCCGGCGGTGTTGCCGCCCAGTACCGTGCATTTATGAGCCATCGCCTCTTTGCGGACCAGCAGCATATCATGAATCGGAATATGCTCCGGCACAACCACGACAAATTTGATTCCGGCGCGAATCGCTTCAATCGCCGCCTCCTTGACAAATCGGGCCGGAAGAAAAATAACCGATGTGTCGGCGCCTGTATTTTTAACGCACTCAGCGACCGTATCAAAAACCGGTTTGTCCTCGACCATCTGCCCCCCTTTACCCGGAGTCGTGCCGCCGACAATATTGGTGCCGTACGCTATCATCCGTTTGCTGTGAAAGGCACCTGCTCCGCCGGTAATACCCTGCACCATCACTTTCGAATTTTTATCCACCAGAATAGCCATCAGTTGCCCCCTTCCGCCGTTTTGGCCAGTTCCACCGCCCGTTTGGAAATCTCCTCAATCGGCGTCTCGATACCATGAAATTCGAATTGTTTAAATAATGGAGGATTTTCCTTTTTGGCCTCGTCGAACATCTGCACTCCCGCCTGCCACATATTGCCGGTCATCCGGCAGACCATCGGTTTGGAAAGTCCGTGATCCTTGAGAAACATGATGACCCCTTTGGCGAAATCATCACAACGCGAAATCCCGCCGAACCGGGCGCCGAAAATAGCTTTAACATTCGGGTTTTCATCGAGCAGAACCAGCATCTTAGCCAGTCGTTCGGGGGAGGGGCCGCCGCCCGAATCCATAAAATTGGCCGGTTTGCCGCCATAATAATGAATGAAATCATTACCCATAATACCGAATCCGGCCCCGCCCGGAAACATCCCGATATTACCATCAAGATCAAGATAGGGGATACCCCACTCCGTTGCCTGCTGTTCGCGAGGGGTCATCTCGCCCTCTTCGTGCCGTTTTTCGATCCCCATCTCGGCCAGGTCGGGATGACGGAAAAGCGCGTCATCATCGAGTGACATCCGGCTGTCGGCCGCTATCAATTGGCCGTCATTGGTAAGGACCAGCGGATTTATCTCGGCCAGTTTGGCATCATATTTTTTAAACAGATTATATAGCCCGATAATAATCGCGGCAGCGGCTTTGATCTGATCCGAATTGAGACCGATAGCGCGCGCGATTTCAATGGCGTCAAAGCTATAAAGCTGCTGGTCAATATCAAACGATTTGCGGATTATTTTCTCCGGTGTTTTTTCCGCCGTCTCTTCGATATCGACTCCACCCTCAGCCGAACCGATAATAACCAATTTATAATTAAGCCGGTCGATTGTCACCCCGAGATAAAACTCCTGCCGGATATCCAGCCTGGGTTCAACCAGAAGTTTTTCCACCGGAAAACCTTTGATTTTCAGCGCAAAGAGTGTCTCCGCAACATTTTTGACATCTCCCGGCTTATCAACAACTTTTATTCCGCCCGCTTTGCCGCGCCCGCCGGTCAAGACCTGCGATTTAAGCACCACCGGTCCGCCGATTTCCTCGGCGATTTTTACTGCCTCCACCGCTGTAATTGCAACTTTCCCGTCAGGGATGGGGATTTTATATTTGGCAAAAATATCTTTGCCTTCATGCTCATAAAGTCTCATAATTGGCTATCCTCATTTGCAGGCACTTTGTTACAATTTTCACTAACTGCGCTAATCTAATATTTACGTTTCAAATGTCAATAATTATCGGTCTGACCATTCAATGTCTGCTGAAATACTGCCTTTCTGACAAATAATTTTAATATTTTATTATAAATTACGGATTAGATTGAAAAACAGTTATTATTGTGAAATAATTCACTTGCAAAACCGGTTGATATGGCTTATAATCACGTTTAAAGAAATGAATAATAGGCATTTGAGGGCCATTAAGAGATTTAAAAATATGAGGTATCGATGCCGTTGAATATTTCAAAACGCGCTTCAGATGACCAATTGCGGCGCAAAATTAAAGAGATCAGCGGACAAAATTTTCAGACCTGTTTCCAGTGCGGAACCTGTTCCGGTTCCTGCCCGATGGCCGAGCATATTACCGTTCTGCCGCGGCGAATTATGGCGCTCTTACAGCTTGGTAATCGCAAGGCGCTGGAGCAGGCCAACCCTCCCTGGGTCTGCGCTTCATGTCATACCTGTATGGTTCGCTGTCCGCGAGGAATCGACATTACAAAACTGATGGAGGCTTTGCGACTGGTCAAACTGAGGCAGAATATCGATCATGTTCATCCCAATAAAATAAAACCGGAAGTGGTGCGCGATATGCCTCAGATTGCCATGGTTTCCGGGTTCCGCAAGATGTCGTCGTGAGGTCAAATATGAAAGTAAGCTATTATCCCGGATGTACATTAAAAACCAGGGCCAAAAATCTGGAATCATCGGCGCTTGCATCGATGACAGCGCTCGGCGTCGAATATGAGGAACTTCCGCGATGGAATTGCTGCGGCGCCGTCTATTCGCTGGCCGATGACGACCTGATTCATCTGATTGCGCCGGTGCGCGATCTTATCCGCGTCAAAGAGAACGGCTATGATACGGTCGTAACACTATGCTCGATGTGTTACAACACCCTGGCGCGAGCCAATGAACTGATGAAAAATGACGAAGTGAAGCGCGGCACCATCAATGATTTTATGGATGAAGAGCCTGATTATGACGGCTCCGTGAAGGTCATGCACTTTCTCGACTTCCTTCGCGATGAGTATGGTTTCGATAAATTAAAAGAAAAAATTAAAACCCCGCTGACCGGACTGAAAGTTGCACCTTATTACGGTTGTACCCTGTTGCGACCCGAAGAGGTGGCGCTCGATCGGCCCGATAATCCGCAGCTGTTCAGTCAATTTCTGGAAGCGATCGGGGCCGAAGCGGTCGATTTTCCCTCATCGACCACCTGCTGCGGGGCTTATCAGGTACTGGGTGAACCGGAGGCGACGCTGTCGGTGTCGTACGGTATCTTGAAAGATGCCACCAGGCATGGTGCCGATGCGCTGGCGCTGACCTGCCCGCTGTGCGATTATAATCTGGGCAAACGTCAGGATGTAATGAAAAATAAATTTGAAGATGCCGGTGAAATGCCGATCTATTATTTCACTCAGCTTCTGGCGATTGCTCTCGGACTTGAAGCGGATGCCTCACATTTTGAATTGAATCGTGAAGCCTCGGTGGAGCTTTTAAAAAGCAGGAATTTAATTAAAACAGCAGTGTGATAAAAAGATATTTGGAATAAATCTGATGAGGTCAATATGAGTACTGTTGCTGATGAAGCAAAAACTATGGTCCA
>CAZJLX010000304.1:0-3838 GCA_964546545.1 uncultured Ignavibacteriaceae bacterium
AGTCTGTTTATTATCGAGTCGTTCTTTATAATAGCTGTAATTGCCCTGATATTCGACCAGACTTTCATTTTCCACGGCAAATATTTTTTGCACTACCTCATCCAGGAAATATCGATCATGACTGACAATCAACAGCGTTCCCTCATAATTGCGCAGCGCCTCTTCCAATGCCGTCCGGGAATCGATATCGAGATGATTGGTCGGCTCGTCAAAGATTAAAAAGTTGGCCGGGTGAAACATCAGCTTGGCGAGCGCCAGTTTTGTTTTCTCACCGCCCGACAAAACCGAAATTTTTTTAAAAATATCTTCACCCCGAAAACCGAATCGGGCCAGAAAGGAACGAAGCGTTTTTGCTTCGGCCAACGAATCGACCTGCCACAATTCATCCAAAATCGTATTCTCATAATTAAAATCGGACAGTTCCTGACTGAAATAGGCGACATCGACTTTGCGGCCGATCTCGACTCTGCCGTCGACCAGTTCCAGTTCACCTAAGATAGATTTGAGGACAGTTGTTTTACCCGCTCCGTTGCGGCCGATCAGACCGACAGATTCGCCGCGATATATTCTGAAATCCGCATCGGTTATCAAAGCATGAAAACCGTAACCAAAAGCGGCTTTCTCGGCCGACAGAACCAGATTATACGACCGCTGCCCGGAATCGACATTAAACAAAGGCGCCGAGCGATCGGCATCGGGTAGTTCGATACGGGGCATCCGCGTCAGATATTTCTGCCGCGACTGCGCCTGTTTGGTTTTCTGTCCGGCCATATTCTTCTGGATAAAATCTTCGATCCGTTTTATCTCTTCCTGCTGATGACGATACTGATGAAGCAGTCGGTCGCGGCGTTCTTTGCGCTCGATTAAATAATTTTCAAAACCGTTGTAGTACTGTTCTATCCGACCCGAAGTTATTTCCCAAATCTTGTTTATGGTATTATTTAAAAAGGCCCGGTCATGCGAAACGATAATATAGGCTTTATCCAGACCTTTTAAATATTCTTCCAGCCAGATAGTCGACTCGATATCAAGATGATTGGTCGGTTCGTCCAAAAGCAACAGGTTACTCGGTCCGGCCAGCAATTTGGCCAGAGCGGCTCGATTTTTTTCTCCACCGGAGAAATCATTGATCCGGTTATGAAACCGATTTTCGGGGAAACCGAGGCCGACTAAAATAATCTTCAGTTCCGCCTCGTAATTATATCCGTCGGCCGTCTCAAACTTATGCTGTAATTCACCGAGATGATTGATTTTCGCTTCCGATTCCGGGTCATTTTGCAGTTCTTTTTCGATTTCGGCGATGTCGCTTTTTAAGTCGAGAATATCCTGTCGAGCCGAGGCGACAAAATCAAAAAGGGTGGTAAACCTGCTGTTTTCCATTTCCTGTTCGACATAGGCTATCCGGCAATTTTTGGCACTGATAATCTGCCCCTCATCGGGCCGCATCCTTTGCGCCATAATTTCAAACAGGGTCGTTTTGCCGATTCCGTTCGGCCCGACCAGACCGATCCGATCACCTTTGATTATAGAAAAAGAGAGATCGTCAAAAAGAAACTGATCCTCGAACCGTTTGCTTATATTTTCGCCGGAGAGAAGTGTCATGACTGTTCAAATTTTCCGCTCCCGCCGCCCTCGCGCGAGAACAACATCTCGACTAACAGAAGCATCGCGGCCAGCCAGAGAAAGATTTTCCAGAGTTCGCGGCCGAAGCGCGCCTCGCCGATCGCAGCGGCAAAAGATTCGGCGTAGGGTACCGCCTTAAATTTTTCGACAGCCAAAACCGACTTTAATCGATCCGCATCGACCGCGCTCATATCGCTTTCCGCGGTCGGGACATTTACCGGAAACAGATCAATCGTTCTTGATTTGTTATTTAACAGATATATCCCCGGCTGATTTATCGGAAGACATTCAAAACTGACCCCGCCCGGTTTTTCAATCCCGGCGATTTCGTACTCCCGATTATCAGGCGTTTTCAGGGTCAGCAAGGTATAATCGGCTCGTCCGTTGGAGATTGTCCGGTTGATATTCTGTCCGACTATATAATCCGATTCGTAGCGTGAGAGATCATCGGCCAGATATTCCATTGTCCGAATGATAAACGGTACAAAAAATGAATGTGACGACAGGTCGCTGTATTTCGGTGCAATCGGAGCGGTATTCAATATGATTTTGCCCCGGCCATAACCGATTTCGATTATCGCCGGATCGCCGTTGGAATAATAGGCCAGACCGCGGCTGTTGCCTTTGTCCATTTTCGGTAGTACGAAATATTTAAGAGTCGGCAGTGAATCATTTTTAAAAAGTTCAAAGGCTTTAAAAATCGGATGACTGTAATCAAACCGCTCGAGCGTATAATAACCGGCCCCGGAGAAAAAGTCCGGTATATTAGCCAGCATCGTCAAGCCGGTTCTCCGGCCGAAATTTTTATTGAAATAATCGATATCCGCCGCGGCATCGGCTATAAAAAAGAGACCGCCGCCGTCGTCGACATACCGAAACAGCCTCGATGATTCCACCTCACCGATTTTCGGGACACCGCTGATTGCTATAACATCATAATCCCGGAACTTCACGTCGGCCAGTTTATCCGGCGTTATACTTTTTACCGACCAGTACCGCGCCAGTTTATCCGAGGGGGTCAGCGCCAGTTTAATCAGTTCGCCACCGCCGTCGCCGTCAACCACGAGGATATTAAACTGCTCCGGTATCCGAAAAGAGAAATAGTACCTGTTATCGACCGGGTACGCATCATCCGAAATTTCGATCCATCCCTGATGAAACCCGGTGCGGCTTACCGTATGTTTAAACCTGACCGACTGCCGGGCGTGGGCTTCGATCGAATACTCTGACTGCATGACGCGCACGTCATCGATAAACATCGATGCCATCAGCTGCTCTTTATCGAAATTGTCGTAATTTTGTATGACCGCCTCGATATTAAAATCGGCGCCGACTTCAATTAACTGCCCGCCCATATCCATATCGATCAGGCCGCAGTTGCCGTCGATTTCGGTCGGAAGTTCCACCAGATAACAAGAGATATTTTCGCCCGCCGAGTCGACTTTTTCCGGAAGCGATTTTAACTGCCGGTCGTTGATTATATACAACTCTTTGTTGAGATTTTTGGCCTCGGCCAGAAGTTTTATAGCGCTGTTATATGCTTCCTGAAAATTATCGGCATCGTAGCCGGCTTCGGTTTCGTCTAAAACCCTCTCGGCCGTTTCACGACTGAAAAACAGCTCACCGGCCGGGAAATAGACTTTGCTGTCGTAGGGGAGAAGCAACACCTCATCATTCTGCCCGAAATTCTGCAAAATATTTTCGGCCGATTTTTTGGCCAGATCAAAGAGCCGCCCGTCTTTCACCTGGCGCTGCATCGAGGCCGACTTATCGAGCAGAATCACCGATGAGACCCCGGCGTGCGAACCGATAAAGCCACCTTTGGTGGCCGGTCGGGCAAAAGCGAGCACGACCGCGAGAATAATCAGCATGCGCAAAATCAAAAGAAGAAGCTGACGGATTTTTATCCTTCGCACCTGACGTTTCTGCATCTCTTTGAGATGTTTCAGCGACGAGAAATCGACAATTTTCACCCGTCGTCTGGAGAAAAGGTGAATCAGGAGCGGTATCAGTGCCGCCGCGGCGGCAATCAAAATTGCGGAATTTAAAAAGTTAAACATAATACAGGACTAAACGAATCAGTCTTCAAAAGGTTGTTCGATATATTGCCGGGCCAGTTTCTGATGATGCGCCGATGATTCATTCTCCAGACAGGCTTGATAGTACTCCACCGCTTTGTCATGCTTGCCCAGAGCATCATACAGATTGCCCAGCG
>CAZJLX010000305.1:0-3837 GCA_964546545.1 uncultured Ignavibacteriaceae bacterium
CTTGATGAAATAAATGCATACATTGACACCATAATTCAGGATCATCCTGATATCGTTTCCTCGAAAATCAGTCTGGGTCAGACTATTGAAGGTCGGGATATCTGGGCCGTAAAGATATCCGACAATCCGGGGATTGACGAGGATGAACCGGAAATATATTACAATGCGGCTATTCACGCCCGTGAGGTCATTACACCTGAGGTTCTTTTTTATTTTATGGATTACCTGACCAACAATTACGGCTCCGACTCGGAAGTAACGGCACTGGTAAATGAGCGGGAAATATGGTTTACGCCATTGGTGAATCCCGATGGTTATTATCGCAACGAAGTTACCGATCCGGGCGGCGGGGGTATGTGGCGTAAGAATCGCCGCAATAACGGTGACGGCACTTATGGCGTAGATCTTAATCGTAATTTTGGGTACGAATGGGGTTATGACGATGAAGGCTCTTCACCATATACTTCGTCCGAAACTTATCGCGGAACTGGTCCATTTTCCGAGCCGGAATCTCAACACATACGAGATTTCATAGAATCACATAATTTTATTATAACGGTCTGCTACCATTCTCATTCTCATCTTTTCCTTTATCCATGGGGTTATGAAACTATCCTGACACCAGACAATGATATTTTTACGGCCATGAGTGACACTATTTTTGCCCTTAACGGTTACGATCCGGGAACACCCTGGCAGGTTTTGTACCCGGTCAATGGCTCGACCGATGATTGGGGTTATGGCGAGCAAACGACAAAGAATAAAAACTTCGCCGTTACCTTTGAGGTCGGCCTGTCTTCCGACGGATTCTGGCCGCCGCTGAATCGTATTCCCGCCCTGGTTTCCGAAAATTTGGCGCCTAATCTTTATCTGGCACATTCAGCCGGTAATATTTATCAGTTGCGTCCGCCCGAACCGCCGCAACTGACAGTCCCAAGCCAGGCGGAAAGTACTTATTATGAAATTTCATGGAGCCATAATGATACATCCAACCCGGCCGTTTTATATGAGCTGATAGAAATGCAGGATTATACTTTAAGCGGAACGGATAATGGAGAGAGTTTTAATTACTGGAATAACAATGGTTTTTCGATTTCCCAAAGCAGGAGTTATACGCCGCCCTCCAGTTTTTACTCCGGTTCGGGGAATAATCTGAATCGGTATTTTCAAACATCATATCCCAGAATTATTAAACCGGACGATTCAATTGTATTCCGAACCTGGTATGCGATTGAAGAAGACTGGGATTATGCCTATGTTGAAATTTCCACTGACGGTCAGAATTTCACGCCGATTGCGGGCAATATTACCACGACCAGCGATCCATATGGTAATAATCGAGGCAACGGAATAACCGGATCATCAGGCGCCTGGATTGAGGCTAAGTTCGGCCTTGACGATTATATCAATCAATCTGTTTATATCAGATTTTCATACGAAACCGATTCATATATTGACGATGAAGGAATCTACTTCGATGACATTTATCCGGTGGCGATGTATCTCAGCAGTGAGATTGTATCCTCGTCGATAGTCGACAGCTTTTATGTCTTCACCGACAAGCCGACCGGGACCTATTACTACCGGGTCCGGGCTATGGATGCCGAAAATCAGTGGGGCGGTTTTTCCACTACGCATATGGTTTTGGTTACCGAACCTGCGTTCACCTGCGCCGATGTCAATAACGATGGCAGTATTAATATTTTTGATGTCACCTATTTGATCGCCTTTCTTTATTCCGGCGGTCCCGGACCGGAATTTTCAGATTCAGCCGATATGAACAATGACGGAGAAATAAATATTTTTGATATTACATATTTAATTAACTGGCTGTATAGAGGCGGGCCCGCTCCGGATTGTCCTTAAGATTGCCTGTTTGTGTCGTTTTAGTACAACTTGGAATGGTAAAAATACAGTTTGATAATACTGGAGACAAAAGAACAATGAGAGTACTGCGAATTTTTCAGCTTATTATTTTGCTTCTGCTTTTATCTCTTCCGGTTTTTTCCGAAGAGACGGAGAACAAAGGTTTTTTACCGATTGGCCTGACTGCCGAGGAAATGGAGCGTCTGGATGAAATCGGTATTATGCATGTCAGAACGGTGCCGCCCCCCGGACCGATCCGCAACTGCGCCGAATGGGAACCATCAGAAGGCGTCATTATCCGCTGGCCACTGGGATTATCGACGGCTATAATATCAGAGTTTTCCGAGGATTTAATGGTTACGACTATTGTCGGCAGTACATCCGAGAAAAATTCGGCGATTTCGACGTATACCGCTGCAGGCGTAAATATGGCCAATACGCAATTTGTCATCGCCCCGACTAATTCTATCTGGACTCGTGACTACGGACCCTGGTTTATATTTGACGGAACCGGCGATTTGGCTATTGTCGATCATATTTATAACCGACCGCGACCCTATGATGATCTCATCCCCGGCGTCCTGGGTGCCGAGTGGGGTATGACCGTATACGGAATGGATTTGATTCATACCGGCGGGAATCATATGTCGGACGGTCTCGGCATCTCTATGTCGACCGAACTTGTATATGATGAGAATCCAACCCTGACATCAAAGAAGGTCGATTCAATTATGTATGCTTTTCTGAATAACAGCTATCATGTTATGGATTATATCGATTATGGCGGGATCCACCATATCGACTGCTGGGCCAAATTTTTAAGCCCGGCCAAAATACTTGTAAAAAATGTCCCGTCCGGTGATTATAGTTACAGCCGCCTGAATGACCGGGCCGCAGCCTTATCGCAAATGAACAGTTCCTGGGATCGCCCCTATGAAGTCGTACGTGTCTACTGTCCCTCCGGGGCGGCCTATACCAATTCAATCATATTGGGAAGCAAAGTTTTTGTTCCGATTTTGGGCTATTCCGACTGGGATGATTCGGCCATAGCGGTTTATCAGAACGCGATGCCGGGTTATGAGGTTCTTGGTTTTACCGGTTCATTTTATGATGACGATGCCATTCACTGTCGGGCGATGGGTGTCCCTGATCGCGAAATGCTCTTTATTCATCATATCCCTCTGAAAAATTCGGTTGATATAGTCGATGATTATTATGTCGGCGTCAAAATAGTCGATCATTCCGAAGCCGGTCTGATTCCTGATTCATTGGTAATAATGTATAAAATCAATTCGGGTCTGTATATGCCGACGCCGTTGTATCCGGCGGCCGAGCCTGATTCATTTTACGGTTATATTCCGGCCCAGCCGGATGAAACGGTAATTTCATATTATATAAAGGCTTCCGATTCTTCGGGCCGAACCGAAACCCACCCGTATATCGGCCGCGCCTGGGCACACAGTTTCACTGTTGACTATAACAGCCCGCCTTCCATTATTGTCGAGGACACTCTCTTTTATGAGAATTTACAATCCTTTGTTTATTATCCCGAAATAATCGATGATGATTCGACGCACGAGATTACTTTTTCGGACTACCCTGTCTGGCTGACCGAACAGAATGATTCGCTGACAGGTACTTCGCCGGAAATCAGATCGCTCAATTCATTTTCAGTCCGTGTGGAAGATGAATATAATTACGATGAGCGGGAAATATTTGTGTTAACCTATAAGTGCGGTGATGTTAATGCTGACGATGTTATCAATATTTTTGATGTGACTTATTTAATTGGCCATTTGTACCATGATAATGAGGCACCCTATCCCCTGTTTTCGGCCGATATAAACAGCGACAGTCTGGTTAACATATTCGATATTACCGGTTTGATAAGTTATCTTTACCAGGGAGGAGACGAACCTGATTGCCCGTAGAGGCTTGGAATAAATTATAATTACCGAACAAATAATATAT
>CAZJLX010000306.1:0-3825 GCA_964546545.1 uncultured Ignavibacteriaceae bacterium
AATTGAAAAGGCACCGCCCGGATTGAACGGCGATGGTTCTGTCCCCATTCTGATATATGGATCGTTCGGCATGGCACCGGCCGGATTGAAAAATTCCATTTTGCCGGTATTAAAAGAGGATGGTTCAAATCCGATCACTTTACCAAATTCATTATATACATTGAGTTTTCCACCCACACCGGACTGGCCTATCATTTCAATGGCCGGCAAACAGGGATCCGGGGGGACGCATGGTTCCGGCGGGACAATCTTTAACAGATGAGAATCCGGCCCGGCAATAAAAACCATTGCCGAATCGCCATTCACATTTTTAAAAACCATGCCACCTTCTTTGGTTTCAAAAGAACCTCCATATAAATTGGTGGCGACCGCGGCACCGGGAGCGGAAGTCAGCAAAGTCCAGGGATCGATTTCTGGATCTTCTCCGACCTTGATTCCCAGATACAAATCTCCCTGACCAAAAACAGAGTCAGGCAGATCTGTTGAGGAGCCAAGGATATAATTAAACAGCCCCGAATTGACCGCGACCGTTACCGGCCCGCTGCTCCATAACGGCCCGCCGGTTATATCATACAGAGTAAAAAATACCTGATAATTATCATCAGCAACCGGCTCGCCCAGGGCGTCGGTCAGATAACCCTGATAATTGATTTTTTGAGATGCACCAGCTGGCGCAGTCAAAATAATCAGAAGTAAAAATAAAGTTGTTGCGATTAGTAGTGTTTGAACCGATTTCATATTGATCTCCCGGTCTTAAAATTGTTGAATATCCGCCCCGGGGATTAAACATACGGATAGAGCCGTATTAGTCCTGGGGCGGTTCACTTTAATATTTTCTTGTTTTCCAAAGTGGTACTGTTCAAGAAGTATCACCTCTGCAAATTCTTCGCAGGATAAATCCTGTCCGGCTTTATAAATATAACTTTCACACAGTCTATTGCCTTGTAGAGAATTTAATATCAAATCGGAATTTAGTCAAGGAATTAGCGCAGTTCGACAACCAGTATTGACCTGCCCATCAACAGCTTATCTGATACATTTTATCATGTTTTGGATAAGAATGATTAATAAAAATTATCTTTGATAGTATGACAAAAAAAGACAGGACGAAAATTCACCCTGCCTGAAACTCTATAAAACAAACCTTTACGGACAATCCAGTGCCGGGCCATTCTTGTAAAGGAAAGCAATCAAATAGGTAACATCAAAGATGTTAAATGAGGTATCGTTGTTGACATTGGCCGCTTCAACCGGATCGGGCTGCGCCCCGCCCAGATACAAAGCGGAAATCATAAAGGTCACGTCAAAAATATTCACGAATTCGTCGCCATTGGCATCGCCGCAAACGAAAGTGAAAAATGGCTCGTACGGCAGTGCGCCCATATCGTTCCGAGACCCATCCGGATCATTATAAACCGGATTGGGGTCACCGCTGTTGATACAGGGTGAGGTTATATGAAGAAGAAAATTATGTGCCGCCGAACCGGCGAACAGAGGATCCGCTGAAAGATCATGCGGACCTATAGTGCAGCTTCATCCATAGTCGGTGCCGTTACCGAATACATTATTATAATCATTTAATGAAAAAGACCCGTCCATTCCGTTGCCGATCGAATTCACGATAATGTTGTTGACAACGGTCGGTATACCGCCGCTGATAATCCCGGCCCGATTGGAATCAAGCGTGTTATTTATAATTTGCGCCAGACCGTCAATGACCCAGACGCAGGCAATACCGTTATTTTTATAGAAAATATTTCTTTCTATTACCGGCGCGCTAAACTGTCCCTGACAGGTAACCACCGCTTTGTCATAGACAAACTCGTCGACATTCTCGCAAAATATATTATCTCTTATCAACGGTTCCGATGTCCCATCAATAAATATCGCATGACTGCTGGAACTGCCGGTTATGGTAAAACCGATTATCTCCGGGAAAAAGGTCGTTTTGCTTTCCAGATTTATGATGGATATTATCGGCGTTTTATCATCATATGGATATAATAACGTTTCCTCCGGGCCGGCCTCACTTATAATCCTGATTGTCCGCCCGGATAAATCTATATTTTCATAATAACTCCCGGCCAAAACCAGAATGGTGTCATAATCCTCGGTTTCCGGAATACACCCCGAAATTGTCGGTGCGTCACCCGGAACAATAAAAGTCTTGGCAAATGAAAGAGAAGATATCAATAAAATTATTATAATTATCGGGTAATAAATCAGGTTTCTCTTCATCGGCGTCTCTCCGTTTATTGAAAACTTAAGTAAATAATACTAATTTAATCCTTTTTGTCAAGGAAATTTAAAAAGCGGGTTGACCACGGCGTATATAATCAGTAAACTGCTCTATCAGAAACATTTGACCTTTAATATTATGGAGATATCGTGATGCAAAAAAGTACAAAAAAGAGTACCGGGAAAAAGAGTCCTAAGCGGTCCATTCGGATCGACGAATTCTGTCGATTGGATGTCATCAATTCGGTGACTCTTTCCCCTGATGAAAAATATACGGCCTATACTCTCGAGCGAGTTTCCAAAGACAAAAAGAAATATTTTTCAAATATCCATATTGTCGATAACATTACAGGAATTTCGCGACAGTATACTTTCGGTGACTATAATGACAGGGCGCCGATCTGGTCGCCCGATGGAAAAGAGATTGCCTTTATCTCGACGCGGGATAAAAAGAGCGGTATTTATATTATCGCCGCCGAGGGTGGCGCCGAACGAAAAATTATCGAAGAGGACGGTTCATTCGGTTCGTTGATCTGGATGCCGGACAGCAAAGAATTGATTTATCTTTTTCGATACAATGATTCCCATATCGAAAGTGATGAAAAAAAGAAACAGGAACCGCCGCTTTTCAGGCATATCACCCGGCTCTTCTATCGTCTCGATGGCGATGGTTTCCTGCCGCAGGATCGGTATCATATTTGGAAAGTTAATATCGAATCCGGCCACTCCAGACAGCTAACGCGGGGCAAATATGATGAGATGTTTCCGGCCGTTTCTCCCGACGGCAATAAAATAGCTTTTGCCTCAAACCGATCATCAAATCCGGATCTGGATTGGTTAAGTGATGAACTGTTTATTATGTCCATCGAGGGTAAAAATGTAAAGAAAATAGTGACGCCGACCGGGCCGGTTATAGCCCCGACTTTCTCCCCCGATGGCAAAAAGATCGCCTATATCGGGCATACTAATCCAAACGACGCCTGGGGTGTTGAAAATTTTCATATCTGGGTGGTGGGAAGTTCCGGACGCCCCGCCGCCAAAGATATTGTTCCAAAATTTGATCGGCAGGTTATGGATAGTACGCTGGGTGATATCGGCGAGGGTCTGGCGATTCTGCCTCTGTACTGGTCCGGCGATAGCCGTCGGATATATTTCGGCTCCTCCGATTTAGGCTCAACTCATATCTTTTACGCCCCCGCACGAGGTGGTCTCCCGACAAGAGTCACACATAAGAAATGCCATATAAAAACATATAGTATGAACGGCCGCCGAAAAAATATTTCGGCCGTTTACTCCGATTTGGCAACCCCTCCCGAATTGCATTATTTTCGTTCGGTTTACGGTGGCGACAAAAAAGCCAATGTTCTGGTTTCACCCAATCAAAAGATATTCTCGCAAATCGATTGCCCTAAACCGAAAGAGGTCTGGTTTAAGGGGCATGATGGTTTCGACCTGCAGGGCTGGCTGGTCACGCCGCCCAAATTTAATAAAAAAAGAAAATACCCGGCCATCCTGGAAATTCATGGCGGACCGCGAACGCAGTACGGTTATACTTTTTTCCATGAGATGCTTCTTCTGGCGGCCAGA
>CAZJLX010000307.1:0-3822 GCA_964546545.1 uncultured Ignavibacteriaceae bacterium
TTTATGCCGGGTTTTTTATTTGCCCAAGCCTGTCCAATAGTCTTAATTTGTCTGAAAATAATATATAGAGAGTGATCCGGATATTTTTTATTCGGCGGAGGTATAATATGAATCTTGAGAATATTTACAGCCTGACTATCGACTGGCTATTGTCCAGCGGGATCAGTATAATAATTATTATTGTCGTGGCTTTTATCGCCATGGTCATCGGACGGTTGATGTCAAATCGCATATTTACTCTTTTTGATAAGGATAAATTATCGGAAGAAGGTATAAAACGGGCCAAGACCTTAAGTTCGCTGATTCGGCATGCTATCAGTATGCTGATATATTCGGTTGCGATTATTATGATTCTGGACAAATTGGGTATCGAAATCGGCCCGATTCTGGCCGCCGCCGGTATTGCCGGTCTGGCTATCGGTTTTGGCGCGCAAACATTGGTGCAGGATATTATCAGCGGTTTTTTTATTCTGATGGAGGATCAGATTCGGGTCGGTGATGTGGTCGAAGTGGCCGGCAAAAGCGGTTTGGTGGAAAGAGTCAATTTACGAATGACCGTTCTGCGTGATTTAACAGGCCAGGTCCATTTTGTCCGTAACGGGCAAATCAACATCGTCTCTAATATGACCAAAGAGTTTTCTTATTATGTCTTCGATATCGGGGTTGCTTATCGTGAGAAGGTCGATGAGGTGATTGAAGTTATTAAAGAAGTTGATACCGAACTACGCCAAGATCCGCAGTATAAAAAAGATATTTTAGAGCCGATCGAGATTCTCGGTCTGGATAAATTCGCCGATTCGGCTGTGATTATCAAGGCCCGAATTAAAACCAGACCGATCAAACAATGGACGGTCGGTCGGGCCTTTAATTTAATATTGAAGAAAAAATTCGATGAGCGAAATATCGAAATTCCTTTCCCGCATGTGACAGTATATATGGGGCAGGATAAGGCGGGCGAAGCCTCACCGCTACATCTTTTGATGGATCAGCAAAAGATCGGTTCGACAGATTTGGAGTAAGAAAATATGGATAACTGGCAGATATTTTTTGACGAGAGTAAAATATTATACAGGCTGCCTGAGGCGGCGATCGGCAAATTTATTTTTATACTCGAAGAGAAATTTGATGAGCGGCCGCTCAATATCTGGGATAATTGTTGCGGCGCAGGTCGGCATGCTCTTTATGCCGCCATGTGCGGGCATAAAGCCTATGCCAGTGACGGTTCACCGACCGCTATTGATCTGACCCAAAAAGCATTTGATAATGCGAAAAAATCGGTCGATTTGAAAAAGTCAGATATGACTTCCTGTCCCTGGCCCGATCTGCAGTTTCATGGCGTTATCGCCTGGGATGCCCTGCATCATAACGTCATGGAAAATATTCAAAAGGCGGTCAATACGATTGAAGGCCGGCTTTGTCCCGGTGGCCTATTTGTCGGTTCCTTAAAATCGGATAAAGCCGATTCGTACGGTTTTGGCCGGGAGATTGAACCCAAGACATTCGTTCAGGACGGCGGCAATGAAAAAAATATCCCGCATCATTATTTTGATGAAAGAGAAGTGAAAGAATTATTCAAAAACTGGGAAATTATTTCTTTGGCCGAGCAGATTGTCAATTATATTCAGAGGTGTGATAATTATTTGAAAGAGAATCCGTTTTCTTATACCGGGTTCCACTTTTTGGTGCGTAAAAGAAAAGACTGATTTATGTCTATCAGAAACTTTAATTATTTCGATCTGCTGGCCCGATACGACCGAATTAAGAATTTCTTTTCTTATTATTTTGGCGGTATTTATAATCGAGTTTCGGATCATCATACTTTTTTGATGGCCGGCGGCCTGGCTTTTTCTCTTTTTGTTTGTATCGTACCGCTGGTGCTGATGGTTTTTTCGCTGGTGGGGGTGATACTGGAAAAACCGACCGTGGCGGGTGAGATCGAAACTTTTATCGACCGCGCCATACCTTATGCCGACTATGCCGCCTTTGTAAAAGATAAAGTTTTTGCCCGGGTCGATGAATTCCGACTTTTTAAAAACTGGGCCGGAATCGTCGGATTTGTCGGATTACTCTTTGCCGCCAGCGGGCTGTTCAGCAGTATGCGGACGATTCTCAATACAGTCTTTAAGACCGGGCAGGACGAATCGGCCTGGTTGGGCAAACTGCGGGATTTTATGCTGATAATTATAGTGGCGCTATATTTTCTTCTGACAACCTTAATTCTCCCGGCGCTGGAGGTTTTCGGCGAATTCGCCAAACGGGTCGCGGTGCTGGAAGCATTCCGGATCGGTATTGTCGAAAATCTCATCCTGGGGGTTATTTCCTTTTTACTGATTTTTGTCACCTTTATGATGATTTACTGGCTGATACCGTATGGCAAGCCGCCTCGCCGGGTTATCGTTGTCAGCTCTCTGTTTGCCGCGGTTTTATGGGAAACGGCGCGCCAGCTTTTTGGAATTTATCTCTCGCATGCCGTCAATTTGAAAATGGTTTATGGTGCTTATGCGCTGATTGTGGTGGTCGCTTTCTGGATATACTACTCGGCGGTCGTTTTTATTGTCGGGGCCGAAATAGGTCAGCTCTATCGAGAGCGAAATTTTGCCGACGATAAACCGGTAATTGATTTTACTATCTGATAAAGATTTATCCAAAGTTGGAGGTAAATAAAATGAGCGACAAAAAAGCATGGTATGAAGACGAAAGTTTCTGGGATGATACCCAATCGATATTGTTCAACAAAAATAGAATTGAAAATACACTGGTGGAGATTGATAGAATTCTGGAACTGGTACCGATAAAACCGGAGCATAAGATACTCGATCTCTGTTGCGGGGTCGGGCGACATTCACATGAACTGGCGCGGCGCGGTTTTGATGTGGTCGGGGTTGACCGGAAGGAGAAATATCTGGAAGATGCCCGGTCGATCGCCCGGGATGAAGGATTGAATATTGAATTTATCCGGGAGGATATGCGGAAATTCTGTCGTCCCGATAATTTCGATGTCGTTTTGAATATGTATACTTCTTTCGGGTATTTCGAGGATGAGGCCGAGGATGTTCAGGTGGTGCAAAATATTTCCCGGTCGCTGCGGGAGGGTGGTTGTTTTTTTATGGAGTCGATGAGTAAAGAGGTGCTGGCGCATATTTTTTCCGAGCGGAGCTGGGTGGAGGTTGAGGGGAAATTTATGCTGGAAGAGCGCAAGATCGAGGACAATTGGGGACGGATTAGAAGCCGCTGGATAATATTCGATGGCGACAAACGGATGGAGCATGAATTGACAATTCGGTTGTACTCAGCGACGGAGATGAGAAAACTGCTGTTGAGGAACGGCTTTAAAACGGTCGACTTTTTCGGCAATCTCAAAGGCGACCCGTACGATCACACCGCCCAGCGGCTGATTGTTCTGGCGAAGAAGTGAATAGTGTAGCAAATAAATACTACTTTACAAACAATCTGGTTCGGTTCCTCCTCTATAGAGATAACTGATCAGGTAGGTCACATCAAAAATATTGACCGAGCTGTCATGGTTAACATCAGCTATATACATAGGATCGGGAGTAGACCCGCCTCTATATAAATATGATATCAAAAAAGTGATATCGAAGATATTCACATTATAATCAATATTTACGTCACCGCAAATTAGGCCGGAACCATTCCAGTAAGCCCCGATATCATTGCGACTCCCGTCCGGGTCATTATAAAGCGGATCAGGATCTCCGGCATTAATGCAGGGGGAGCTTTCAGCCAGAGTATAATCATTGTTTAATTCGTCGGTGAAAAGAGGATCAAGCGATATGCCGTTTTCTCCCGGATCATTGGCCG
>CAZJLX010000308.1:0-3822 GCA_964546545.1 uncultured Ignavibacteriaceae bacterium
CGGAACAGAATAGGTTATCTGCGTTGTCGGGTTAAACGGATTGGGATAATTCTGGCTTAGTTCAAACTCTTTGGGCAACAAATCCTGATTGTCCTCTTCAGCCACCGCACTTCCCGCAACAACATCCCAGCAATAGGGGCCATGGAATGCAGGCGATGGATCATCCAAAAGCCAGTCAAAGGTTTCGGTTTGTCCGCCAATTGAGTCAATACAGAATTTGCCGGTATTAGAAACTTGAAATGCGAACCTGATATAGAGTTGTTCACCCAAATCGTTCGGCCAGCCATTACCGCTGATACCGGTAAAATTGATCGAATCCGGAAGAGAACCGTCCCAACTCCAGGGGAAATAGAAAAAGCCATAGTTCCAATAATTATCAAAGCCGTTTTTGGTAATAACATTTTCGGTACCGGTCTCACCGCCGGAGTCAATCTGGATCACCGTTCCAACCGGGTATCCGCTGTCATGAAACACAAAAGGCATACTATATGCCATACGGTAACCATTTTCCGGATCAGTCAGGGTGGTGTCCCTATTATTCATATAAATATCAATATTAAAAGGAAGACCAACCAGGATTTGGGTCAGAACAGTATCGTTTCTGGATGCCTCGGCACGGACTGTCATCGTATCGCCTTCTTCATGACCCGCAAAGGCCTGCCCGGTCATCATGAGAACAACCAGAGACAACGCCAGAATCATAAACTTTCGATTCATTTTAAACTCCTATTTTATTGAATCATTACTCTCGTAATTTAAATTCATCCTATAAATCTTCATATCTTATACATCTGCCGAATCTTTTTTGATTCAAAATTCTACCCGGTTTCGATCCTAATTCAGCAGATCTACAGTTGTTGTCACATTCAAAATACCCTGATCGATTTTAATCCGGTATTGATCGACAACAGATTTAGTCTATAACAAACTTGCCCTGATCCACCTCCTTCTATCTATTTTATAAAAGATATAATTATCCATCCATAAGTAATTACGAATTAAACTATCTTTTGTCAAACAGTCAAGAAAAAAATTGTCAATTTTCTCGTTCGCAACCACATCACCTCAATCATGCGGGAGGCGGCGGTCCGCCTTTGTAGAGATAATTAATCAGATAAGTTATATCAAATATATTAATATCACCATCGTCATTTACATCAGCACAGGTTAAATCGGGCGGCGTCGGCCCGCCTTTATAAAGGTAGTTAATTAAATAGGTAATATCGAATATATTTATATCTTCGTCGCCGTTGACATCACCGCGTTGACAAACCGTAATCGAAATTATCCCCGGCATTACCACCGGATAATAATCATAGATGACAGATTCGAGCTTGGCTACCCGGCCGGACAGCGTGGTATCCTCTATAATAACCTGTTTACTGGCGGTAATTGAACCCGACACGGTCAAAAACAGGTTCAGAATAGCCCCGGTATCGGCCGTCAGGTAGGTTGAGCCGCCGGCAATATTCGGCAACATGGTATAAGTATATCTTAAATTAAAGGGATCAAAGAAGATTGAACTGACCGATTCGAAATAATCAGTCCTCAGACCGGTTGTATTGGCCGAATCAAATGTAATGTAATCGGGGACTCCACCGCCATTGTCGCGAATCTTAAAAGGAACGGTAATACTTTTCGACAAATATTTGTTATCGAGATAAACCGGAACCACAATATGTTCGCCCGGTTCGGCTGATATTGATTGAAATTTCATTGTATCGGCCGTTATCATAATCAGGTTTTTCAACACCTCGGTGGCATTTCCGAATTGGTCATCAACCGTCAACATAACCGTTTTAAGCCCGTAATCATTATATGTATGTTCCGGGTTTTGATCAGACGAGCCGCCGCCATCGCCAAAATCCCAGCTCCAGGTCGTTGGCGAGTAGGGTGATAAATCGGTAAAATCTACGGTTAAGGGAGCTTCACCGATAAGAACCGGCCCGGCCTCAAAGGCGGCCGTTGCCATACTATCGAACATATTATATGTATTTAATCGACCCGACCCCATATAGCCCTGAATCCAAAGCGGCTCACCATACATATCGTCGGCATTATCATAGATCAGATCCTGGACCTGAGTCAAGGTAAGAGCCGGATTATGCGAACGGAGCAATGCCACCGCACCGGCCACATGAGGTGCGGCCATCGAGGTTCCGTCGAGCCAGGCATAGGTCGGCGAAAAATTTGAGGGGTAAGTGGAATAAATCGACGTTCCCGGAGCACTAATATCAATCCAGCTGCCATAGTTTGAATATGTATTTTTGCGATCATCGGCGTTGGTCCAGGCTACCGAAGTAACCATAGCCCAGGCATCACAGAAATCGCCCATGGTACTGCCGGCATTACCCGCGGCATGAATTGCCAGAACATTATTAGCCTGACAATTCAAGAGTGCGCTTTGCATCGCGCCTGTATTGGAAACACCCCAGCTCATATTGACGACGTCGGCACCAACAGATACCGCATAATCAATCCCCTCGGCGCAGTTGGTTGAATTAACAAAACCGGTATGTCCCGCATCGGGGCGATAACCACTGCCGCCAACACGAATACAGATAATCCGCGGCCCCCGATGAGGTCCCTTACCTCCGCCCCAGCCGCCGGCGATTCCGGCTCCGCCAGTACCATTATTCGTAACCATGGCTGCAATCCCGGCGCAATGAGTACCATGACCATCCCAGTCAATCGGGTTGTTATCAGGCGTTCCGCAATCCCAGTCCTCACAGGTAACATCGCCCCCGAAACCGGAAAAGAAATCCCAGCCAATCAAATCATCATAATAATTGCCGTCATTATCGACCAGATTTGAATCATCGGCATCAAAAACGACCATATCTCCGTCAAGATCCTCGCCCGGGTTGACCCAGATATTATCCAACAGGTCCGGATGATCATATAACACACCGCTATCAATGATTGCTATTTTGGCCGTGTCCGATCCTTTTTCGATATTATAAGCGGCCGTATCATTTACTTTCTTCACGGCCCATTGAAGATTAAAACTGGGATCATTGGGTGTAACCGCCACCGGAATAGCATAAACCGGATCGACCGACCTGACATAAGGGTTCTGCAAAAGCTCATTAATGGCCTCATTCAGGTCAATTTCTTCGGGAAAAAATATCTCATAATATTTGGACATATCATTATTGCCGACCAGCGCCTTGGTTCCGTTCCGCCACGGAAACATCTGAATCGCATCTTTAACCTGAATTTTTTCAAGAGAGCGGTCCAAGGTCAGAATACCGAAACTAAGTCTATTAAGCGAGGTTGACATGGCATCGCCGCTGACATCTGATTCAAACTGTACTTCCAGCCGACCCGGAATAACTGTGGCCAGACCGCTGCTGGTCATGACGTCGTTGACAGCGCCCGCCGGCCGAAAGGTCGACAGAAAAATAAGAGTCAGGGCGGTGAGGGTGAAAAATAGCCCGGTTTTCGGTTGCATACTAATCTCTCCAATCTGGTCAAATATCAACAATTTTTTTTATCTATTAATTAAGCAATTATTTTATTTTTTAATGCTTCCGCAGTTCATTTTAAAACAACAATTAAAATAATTCTATGTTCCAACATCCTAATAATAAATATCGGTTGGAAAACGATTTACTCCAATCTTTTGAAAGTCGCTCCGACTCTCTTTTATTGGCGGTGTGAGTGAGGTTTTTAAAACAGGAAGCTGCCGATTAGGCAGCCTCCTGATTAATATCGGCAGGTATTAACCTACTTTTTTAACGCAGTGGCGGGCCGCAAGTAGCAAGCCAGGTATCACAATCAACCGGCGCCGGACCACCCTTATACAGGAATGAAATCAAG
>CAZJLX010000309.1:0-3814 GCA_964546545.1 uncultured Ignavibacteriaceae bacterium
GCCATTTTGGCCTTAAACAGACGGAAAATTATCCGGCCCAAATAGATTGAAACGTAAATTTTACCCAGATAAAAAAGAGCCGTTCCCAGACAAACAAGAAGTATCGACAGCGGTATCCCAACAATCAGAACCGCCAGAATCAGGGCACCACCGGTGAATATAATCATCGACAATAAACCGATCGCCAATGAATAGCCGAAGCGTTGCTCAAGCATAAGTGTCGATTCTCGGGTATGGCGATTAAATATACCAATCAGCACCAATCCTGTAATCAAAGCCATTATAAAGAAAAGAAATTTAAAGATTTTACCAATGGCCGAGAAATCATTCTCGGTACTGATTTTTTCTTCGGGAATAACCCAATCAGTTTCACCTTCAATGACAACATCTTCATCGATATAAATTTCATTTTTGGATGTATATTTTAATTTACCGCCGATCCGGGCTTGCTCGATAATATTTATTTCATTAGCCTCAATTTTCACATTGCCGTCTATCTGTCCCGAAATCGAAACCACCTCGGCATAAACAGTCAGATTACCCAATACGGTTCCGTCGATAGAAACCTGATCCCCAACGCAGACAAGATCACGCCCGATATGGGCCCCTTTTTCGATTTCTATTTCCTTGGCGACAGCAATTACGTTGCGCTCGACGGCCGAGGCTATTATTAAGTTGTAGCCAAAGGCCCGAACAGAGTTTTCCACCCGGCCGCCGATATCGGCCTGATAGGCAAAAATATCGGCATTGCCGCTTATATTTCCTTCGGCTTTAATATCATAGCAAAAAGCGGCCAGATCGCCGTCAATGTTTCCATAAATTGCAGTGTAATTGCCAAACAGGTAGAGATCATCCTCGAGTACTTCGGTTCGAGAGAGGATTGTACCATCATCCGAGATGAATTCAACCGCACCTGCAGATAGTGCTAATAGCGTTACCAGCATAACAATCAGGCCAAATTTAAAATACATCAAAAAACCTCGATAGTTATTAAAGTGCGTTTTCACCTCTTGCTCTTCGCCCTTACAATATATAAATACGCTATTTAAAGCGCATTGTTACCTAAAATCAAAATTAAGAATTGTATTGCTCAATCCACTTTATCATTATATTATAGAATCAGAATTAAAAATTGCAACAAAAATTTTGACATGAATATTCTGCTTGCCTTTATCCTGTCGGTCGGTCTGCTGTATCTGGCATATCGCTTATATAGTCGCTTTATTGCAAAAAATATGGGAGAGAGGGCGGATCGTCCGACCCCGGCCGTCGAAAAAAATGACGGGGTCGATTTTGTGCCGACCCGGACACCGATCCTCTTTGCCCATCATTATGCCACTATCGCCGGCGCGGGACCGATAATCGGCCCGACCCTCGGTATTCTTTACGGTATTGGCCCGGTCTGGCTCTGGATAATTATCGGCGGCATATTTTTCGGGGCGGTGCACGATTTTTCGGCTCTGTTTGCTTCGATTCGCGAAAATGGCAATTCCATTGCGGAAATTGCCCGAAAGGCGCTGGGCGATACCGGGTTTTTACTCTTTATAATATTCACCGCTATTATGCTGATTCTGGTGACTTCAGCCTTTTTATCTCTCACGGCTGTTTCATTGACCTCAATATGGCCGATCGAAAAACTCGGTCTTGATACATCTCAGACATATCTGAATACCAGGATAGTTGATGGTCAGGTGATGGGTATAATCGGTGGTATCGCCTCGACCTCGGTCATAATTATTACTCTGACCGCTCCTTTGCTTGGTCTGCTGATTTTTAAAAAATCATTGACAACCTGGCTGTCATTTCTCCTTGCTGCTTTTATCTGTTTCATATCAATATATATCGGTTTCAGTTTTCCGTTGAATATGCCGGCTTTAAGCTGGATGATTATTCTGTCATTCTATGTTCTTATCGCCGCCGGGCTTCCGGTCTGGATTATTTTACAGCCGCGTGATTTTGTGAATGTCCAGATTCTTTATGCCGGATTGGCGATTATTGCCCTGGCAGTCGTGATCGGCGGGATAAACGGCCTTGAGACAAATATGCCGATGTTTAATCTGGGGGAGGGGCAACGCCATATGGGGCCGGTCTGGCCGATGCTATTTATTATCATTGCTTGCGGAGCGATTTCCGGCTTTCATGCCCTGGTAGCGGGGGGAACATCATCAAAACAGCTCTCCAAAGAAACCGACGCCCGTAAAATCGGTTATGGAGGTATGATTCTTGAATCACTGCTGGCGGTTTTGGTTATTCTGGCGATTACATCCTCACTTAAAGGGATCGATTATATGGCGATTACCTGGCCGGAAACCGGTGGCGGGAATCCGATTTTGGCCTTTGCTCTTTCGATTGGCTATTTAACTCATAATGCTCTGGGCATTCCGATCGCACTTGGGGCGATTATTGGTATTTTGATGGTTGAGGGATTTGTCGTTACAACTCTCGATTCCGCGGTCCGCTTAAACCGGTATGTCTTTGAAGAACTCTGGTCGAGGCTTTTTAAAATAGTGCCGCCACTGCTTCAAAAATACTGGTTCAATTCCGGCCTGGCGGTGATCCTAATGTTTATTCTGGCAATAAGCAATGGATATCGTCTGATATGGCCGCTGTTCGGGGCATCCAATCAGCTTTTGGCCGCATTAACATTGATCGCCGTGACAGCCTGGCTGAATCAATCCGGCCGTACCAGCTGGTACACATTAATTCCTGCGGTTCTTATGGTTATAACTACCATAGCCGCCCTGTTATATAAATTAATCGTCCAGTATATCCCCGATTCGAATACTTTATTGATTTTTACTGACTTAATATTACTCTTTTTATCTTTTGGTGTCGTTTTTCTGGCGCTTAAAAAGACAATTTTGTCGAATACTATCGAAAAAAAGAGCCTTACCGCCTCATAATCTCTTCTCCGACAATTAATAAAGATGAAATCCTGCCGATATTTTTAGGATAGGCGGTAAAATATCGCCTGAGAATAAAATATGAAGATTTTTCAAGATAAGGGTAAAACAATACTACCCCGCGTCGATTCTATGTTTTTACTCTCGCGAGTTCTGACATTGATCGCTGCGCTATGGATAGTATTCTCAATTCAATTGCCCAGACAAGAGTTAATGATCCTGGCTATATTAACGGCCACCTATACTATTACTCTTGTCCTTTTCCAGTCACTTGTCAGAATCGGCAAACATGATCTAAAACGACCCTATTTTGCCATCATTCTTTTTGAGTTAATATTTGTAACTGCATTGATAAGAATTTCAGGTGGATATAGCTCGAATTTCTTTTTGCTTTATTATCTGACCGTCGGTTTTGCCGCCTATCTGATGACTTTCCCGGCGACTCTTATTTTGGCCGGGATATCCTCTTTTGCTTATCTGGTCCTGGTTTCTGCGGAAATCAAAATGGCTGATATCGTGGATTTAGTCATCCGTATCGGTTTTATGTGGCTGCTGGCGCTGGTGATTGCTTTTGTTTCCGATTACATCCGGCGTTCCGAAAAACGCCTGTTAAAACTTTTTGATACTTTGAACCAGCGGACTGCCGAACTTGAAAAATCACAGGTTCATCTGGAGATGATTTATGAACATTCGCGAATCTTAAGCGGTATTCTCGATGTCAAGGGAGTCATCGATGGCGTTATGAAAATAACCGGAGATATTCTGGCTTATCCTGCCAGTGGCTTGTTACTGACCGGCCAGGGGGATACCTTTGTTTATCATGGACGGAATATCGGGGGACAGAAAAATCTTCATCTCAAAGCAGTTGATAAAGAAAAAATGGGTTTGGTCAGTAAGGTTTCCAAACAGTC
>CAZJLX010000310.1:0-3797 GCA_964546545.1 uncultured Ignavibacteriaceae bacterium
TAACCGGTTTACGCAATGAGGCGCGGGAAAAATTTACCAAATTCCGACCCCTGTCGTTAGGTCAGGCCAGCCGTATCGAAGGTGTTACATCCGGCGATATTGCCGCTCTTTCGATTCATATTAAAAAGTTTCAAAATTCCGGGCGACGATAATGAATTCATCTGCTATTCCCTCGTCTGAAATCAGGCAGTTCAATTCCGGGAAAATAATCTCAAAATATGATTTTTTTTCGAAATTAAAGGATTATTTCGAATTTCTCCTGGATTATAATCAAAAGGTCAATCTTGTTTCACGTGAAACATCGACAGACGATCTTTATCGAATTGCGGCCGACTGTCTGGTTCCGTTTGAATATTCAGAGCGACCGACGGGGCGGATTTTTGATATTGGTCCGGGGGGCGGTTTTCCCTCTATTATATTGTTGCTTGCTTTTCCGAATCTGAAAGCTGATCTGATTGAGCGGACGACCAAAAAGGTTGAATATCTTAAGCAGGCGGCAAAGAGCTTTAATCTTTCGGCCAGAATTATAAATGGCAATTTTAATGATATTGGCTCTCAGCTTGATTCGAATTCATATAATTATGGTTTTCTCAAATTGGTCAAACTGGATCAGGCAATATTAAACAAGGCTTCCGGGCTTCTTTTGGCCGGAGGAAGATTTGTTTATTATCACCGGCCTCTTTTTAAAATCTCAAATCCGGGTCAGTTTTCAGAGTCGGATTTTGATTACTATCTTGATGACAATAATAAAGTTCGAAGTCTGACAATATTCCGTAAAAAGTAAATAAAATAGTTGTTGCATTCGTACTTTAAACAATTTAAACTCTAATACGACAATGAATTAATAAAATCGAGGTAAAATTGTGGCCCGAATAATTGCTGTGGCCAATCAGAAGGGGGGGGTTGGCAAAACGACCACCTCAATAAATCTGTCATCCGGTCTGGCCGTAGCCGAAAAGAAAACGCTGCTGGTCGATCTTGACCCGCAGGCCAACTCCACTTCCGGGGTCGGATTCGACAAGGCCAATATGGTGTCGTCGGTCTATGAAGTCCTGATTGGTCAGAAAAATATGGTCGATGTGGTAATGACGACATCGTTGTCCTTTTTAAACGTGGCGCCGTCATCGATTGCCCTGGTCGGCGCCGAGGTCGAGATGGTGTCGATGATGTCGCGCGAGAAGCTGCTCGCCAAAGCGCTGGCACCTATTGTGGACACTTATGACTATATTGTTATCGATTGTCCGCCCTCGCTGGGGTTGCTGACGGTCAATGCCCTGACGGCGGCCAGTTCGGTACTGATTCCGATCCAGTGTGAGTACTACGCTTTGGAGGGTTTGAGTCAGCTATTACAAACAATCGAATTGGTACAGAAAAACCTTAATCCCTCGCTGGAGATCGAGGGGGTTTTGTTAACGATGTACGATCGGCGACTGAATCTGGCCCGACAGGTGGCCGATGAGGCGCGCAAATTTTTCAGCGGGCGGGTGTATGAAACGGTTATCAACCGAAATGTCCGTCTTTCCGAGGCACCCAGTTTCGGCAAGCCGATCATACTTTACGATATCCTGTCAACGGGTGCAGAAAATTATATGTCTTTGACGAAGGAGGTCTTGAGTCGATGAGCAGCAAAGTTGTATTGGGGCGCGGACTGGATGCCTTAATTCCCCGCAATGAGGAAGGCGGTCGGTCCGGAGGGACATTTGTAAATTTGCCTCTGGATAAAATTGCACCTAATCCGATGCAGCCGCGTCAGAAATTTGACGATCGGGCGCTGCAGGAGCTGGCCGAGTCATTTAAAAGCCAGGGTGTTCTACAGCCGGTTCTTTTAAAAAAGACTGAAGACGGATATATACTGATTGCCGGTGAGCGGCGCTATCGTGCGGCGCTTCTGGCCGGTTTGACAGACATCCCGGCGATCCTGCTTGAAGATAAAGATGAAGCCGATATGCTTGAAATGGCGCTCGTGGAGAATCTTCAGCGAGAGGATCTTAATCCGCTCGAAGCCGCCGAGGCGTTTCGGAAAATGATGGATGAGATCGGTCTGACGCAAAATCAACTGGCGGGTAAAATCGGTAAAAGCCGCGCCGCGGTCGCTAATCTTCTGCGATTGTTGGCATTGCCGGATAAAATCAAGGAGATGATTCACAGTGGCGCTTTAACCGAGGGACATGCCCGGGCGATACTGTCGGTCGACAGTGAGAGCGCCCGAATCCGTCTGGCGGAAAGAATTGTCGCCGAGAATATGACGGTGCGCGATGCCGAGCAGAGGGCGCGGCAGGGACGACGGCGCAAATTGATTCCCAGGAAGAATATCCCGGTTTTAACCGAAGCGGAAAATTATTTGAAACGATTGCTGGGAACTTCGGTAAAAATTTCACCCGGCCTGAAACGGGGTAAGATTGAAATTGAGTATTATGGCGATGAAGATCTCGAAAGAATTTTGGAATTATTCCGAAAGATAAACTGAGAGATATAAAAATATGGCACGGGGTAAATATTTTAACCTGATGATTGTCCCGGACGGGGTTGAATCGCCGGTCGGAATCAGGATGCGGGCTTGGTTGTTTAAATCGATAATCGTATTAATCTCGCTGGCCCTGGTCGGGATAATACTTTTTCTGATTTTTTACGGCAAGGTTATCGTTCGGGCGGCCGAGGCGGACAGACTTGAAATGGAAAATGAAAACTTAAAAATGTATAAGTACAAGTTGACATTGCTCGAAGAAAAGATGAATCAAACGCGTGAGGTAGTGGCCCGGATATCGAACCTGGCCGGGGTGGAACTTGAATTTCCCGAATTGCCGGATGACTCGATTATATTTTCCCAGTGGCGCAATCAAAAACCGGCCGTCCTTAATCGTTCCCCGGAAATTTCCGAACATCGTCCGTCCGGTCTGCCATTGACCGGTTATATGACACGCGGTTTTTCCGATGACAGCGCCGAGTATCATCCGGGTGTTGATATTGCCGCAGCTATCGGAACGCCGGTACTGGCGACAGCGAGCGGAGTCGTGTTATTTGCCGGGGAAGATTCAACGTACGGTCAGGTAGTGATTATCGAGCATAACGACAGTGTCTCGACGCTGTACGGTCACAACAGCGAATTGCTGGTCAGTGAGGGTCACGAGGTGCTGGTCGGAAACAGAATAGCTTTGTCGGGCAACAGCGGTATCTCGACCGCGCCTCATTTGCACTATGAAATAAGAGAAAATAATATACCGGTTAACCCTTTAAAATATATTAGTGATAATGAAGAATCGAAACAACATGATTGAAGGTGGTGTGATGAACACTATTATTGGCAAGGAGGCCGTCTTTACCGGCACCCTGGATGTTAAAGGTTCGGTACGCGTTGATGGTACGGTCAAAGGTAAGATAATCTGCTCCGATACAGTCACCGTCGGACTGGGTGGTCTGGTCGAGGCTGATATTGAATCGCAGACAACGGTTGTCGTCGGCAAACTGGTCGGAAATATAAACGCCACCGAGAAGATCGAACTTCAGGCCAAATCTGATATTCAGGGCGACATAAAAACCAAATCTCTCGTGGTCGAACAGGGTGCGATTTTCTGCGGCGCCTGCAATATGAAGGGTGGTCAGCCGAATTTAGGGTTTATTCCGCCCCCGGAGAAAAATAAGGCCGAAGATAAGGTCGAGAGCAAGAAGGCTGATAAGGTGGGCAGGGAAATTTAAATTATTATTAGATTTACCGCCATGTTTGCTGTTTTGTGGATAAGTGTCGACAATTGTGGATATCGTATAAGTCGTTATCGTCATTGTTATTAAGTGCATAATGT
>CAZJLX010000311.1:0-3784 GCA_964546545.1 uncultured Ignavibacteriaceae bacterium
CGGTTGATATCGATCAGTTCTTTTTGGAAAAAATAAAACAGACACCCTTAAATACATCTGACCTGCGCCAGATTACAATTCAAGTTTTAATTACTTATTTTGAATCGGAAGCTGACACTGACGGTCAATCGAACGCCTCCTATTTGCATTGCCGGGAACAGCGAACCGCCAAACGAGATGTGGCTTATTTTGAGGGGAGCCTGATTCCGCTGCTTTTCAAAGACGGCAGTCTCAATAATAATGAAAAATTGAGACTCTTCTTTATTAAAGAGCTGGCTCGTTATATAAATAAATTTGTTCATCCGGTTAATGCCGATCTGACACCCGAAGCGTTCGGTGGAATGAGTGATTCTTTGAAAGTCCTTGAGTTGACACGACGAAGACTCGAGCTGGGAACGGAATTGTTGAATGATAGGAACTCACTTGAATTTCATCTGAAGCGGGTTGACGGCCTGAAGAAGCTGGGCGATAAAAGCAAAATTATCAATAATATCCTGACCGAGTGGCAATATCTCGATATTCCCAGTTTCTGGCTGTCGGTAAAAAAATCATTAAGCGAATTATGGGGTAAATTTAAGGGTGTTTTTTCGAGTTTCCGCTACTTCCGGTTGGTATTGAACCAGCGCAATCCGGCTTATCTTTATTATGGTCTGCTGATTGTGATCTTTCTGCTGCTGGCGATTATGGTTCCCAAATGGTGGGGTGGTTATGGTCGCGGGGTGTTGAGTGATATGAATAATCATGCGGTTGAAATTCAACATAAAATCGGGAAATAACGGTTGGGTGACTCTAATAAAATTTGAAGTATGAAAATAACCAAAATATTCAAGGTCTTTAAAAAAGGCTCCAAGGCGGCCGGCAAAGTTAAGGGAAAAAAGGGAGAGGGCGGCAAGTTTGACTGGCCCTCAGGGATCAGGGTCGGTATATTTGGTCCAACCAATTCCGGTAAAACGGTTTATTTTACCATTCTTAATGAAGACTGCAAAATGTCCAAGAATCTTCAGATATCGGTAACCGATAATCCGACTTCGACCGAATTTTTGACCAACTACCGGATGCTCTGGGGAATGGGTACCGGAACCGATGCCGGGACCGTCGTTGATTTAAAAGGGGAAAAGAAATTCCCGGAATCGACTATCGGGGATAAGGTGCTGCAATTCAGTGCCATTCTTGATCAAAAGAAAAAATTATCGGTTGTCACCTATGATTATAACGGCGAGGCGATTTCGATTTCAAAAACCGGAGAAAGTACCGATAAAGTTCTCGATTTTCTCAGCAGCTGCGACGGCCTTATGTTTTTCTTTGATCCCAAAATTCTCAGCGCCGAGTTGCAGGTGCAGGAACATGTTGCCGCTTTTGTCAACATGCTTCAACTTCTGGCGCCGCTTGATTCACGGTTGCCGATTCCATTGGCGCTGGTTATTAATAAAGCTGACGTCCTTCCCGGATTTAAGGGGGAGGAGCAAACGGTATTGATCGGGTCCGATGAAGAGCATTTTGTGGCTGATGATTTTGATATATTTATGGAACGGGTGCTGAGCAGCAATCGTATTGCGATTAATTCGGAATGGGCCGGGACGGTCAGAACGGTGCTGGTAAAACTGCGTGAATTTTTGCGCGAAGTTGTCGGACGAACACTTGATTTCCAGATATTTTTTATTTCCAATACTGGCGATGCTCCGGAGAAAGTCGGCGCCGATGTCGGTCGGTCGATTTATACGCCGCCGGCAAAGATCAGTTCTATCGGCGTTAAAGAGCCATTCTACTGGCTGCTGAACGGCATTTTGCGAAACCGACGCCTGACCAAGCTGAGAAAAGTAACCAAGTTTGTCACCGTCTTAAGTCTGCTCTGGATTGTTCTCTTTTCGCTGCCGAATATTTATCATTTTATGTACCTCCTGCCTCGGGCCAAAGGGGTCGAAAATGCGATTCTGAAAAATTACAATAATGATCCGCGAAGTACTATCAGTCTGGAACGAACCAGTATTATTGATTCGTACAGAAAGTACAAAAACAAATTTATCGTCCGAAATATCTTTCGCGAATTTCAGGTACCGGCGGGCAAAATAGAGGCCGCTTACAAGGATTTTAATGTTGGCAAAGCGTTGACTCAGCTTGATAATCTTATGGTTTCGATGTCGAAAATCGCGGCCGATACGTCTCAATGGCCGGGTTATAATTTCAGCGACCAAACTTTTATTTTGAAACCGGAACATGAGAACCTTCTGGCCGAAATCACAGAACTGCGCGGCAATGATTCCGGATCGGTCCTTTTTATGCGCGCTAATCGTTCTCTGGCCATGTGGGATTTATTCAAGAAATATATTGCCAGTGCCCGCGATACCGCTGCGGCAGGAGCTATCATGAGTCAGATCAATGTCGATAAACAGACCGGCGTCAATCGCAGTTCTGCCGAGGATATACTGGCCGATTCTTTTATGAAAGTGGCGACTATTCAGAAAAAAGTCGTTCGACAAGAGGTCGATACCGAGGCGGCCTTAAAAGAATTTAATGCCATTAAAGAAGAAATTGCTGCATCGAGTGATCCCAAATTTATTTTCGAAACCGCCGCCAGAAGGCTAAAGACTATTAAGAATAAACTTAAGTCATCGCGGGATGCTGAGCAGATTGCCATGATCAACAGCTTTTTTAAGAAGATTGATAAATGGCAGGAGCGCCGAACATTCAAATACAGGATTGAGGCGATTCCCGACAACGGGCATATTCATATCGCCGTAACCGAAGCTGGCGGTGAACCGAAATGGAGTTTTGAAGAAACGGGCCAGTTGTTTGCAGGAGAGGAATATAAAATTAAATGGAAAATCGGTGATGATATATATATATCCTTTGATGATGAAAAATTTGAATGTCAGTTGGGCAAACTGGCCTCCGATCGGGCGGTTTTGACCGCGGGAAAATATTCCCTTTTTAACATGGAGGGCGATATCCTCTTTAAGAATATCAATAAGACAATAAGTATTTCTTTTAATCCCAGCCTGAAGGATCAGTTGCCAAGGCTGGAATAAACAAGCGCCCTCAAAAAGAGAGGATGACTATGATTGGATTGAATAAAAAGTCTTTAAAAAATATCGGATTTCTTTTAATCGTTTTGGTGCTGTTCCATTTTTCACAAGCCTGGGCCGGTATGGTGCAGCTTCCGGTGGACAAAGATATAAAGGTCAGTTTTGATATTGCCGACGGCAAATCTATCGGATCGGGCGAACTGGAAACCGGTCGACTGGTTCTTATCAAACTGGAAGAACCGATTTTAGTTTATGATCAGGTTATCGTTGAGAAAGGCGCCAATGGCGTGGCAGAAGTTCTCGAGGTCATAAAACCGGCCAAACCGGGGAAACCGGGTAAAATCAAGGTCGGTTTTATTTCACTGACACCAAAAGGCAAATATAAATCGGTTGACGGTTCCGATATAAAGTTGAAAGGTGAGATTGAAGCCTCCGGCAAGGGTAAAAAGTTTTTATCATATCTTTTTATTTTTGGTCTGTTCATCAAGGGCGGACAGGCTGAGTTATCGTCAACCGCTATCTACACAGTTCAGATAGCCGAATCGATTAGAATGACCGACGAATAAAGAGTACAAAATTATTCAATATCCTGGCCGGGCTTTTAAGTCCGGCTTTTTTTATGTCGGAGGGGTATATCATCCAACCGCCGGTTTTTCTGTTGCCTAAATATCTTCAATATCCTATCTTATCGCGCGATAAATATGTTATGCCCCCGTAGCTCATCCGGATAGAGCATCTGCCTTCTAAGCAGAGGGTAGCAG
>CAZJLX010000312.1:0-3775 GCA_964546545.1 uncultured Ignavibacteriaceae bacterium
GCAGACCCACTCCAGAGACCATCGGCTGAGATCATCTCAGACGGCATCGCAAATACGATTGATTTTCGGCTGATTCATCCTCCCGAGATGCCCGCGGTAGATATTCTCTCGGATGCCGGAAACAATAAGACCACATTTAAGCTGGTGCATCCACCGGAGGCACCCGGCGCAATACTGACATCGGATGCCGTTACCAGTAAAGTCACTTTCAAACTGGTACATCCGCCCGAAACACCAATAATAACGATGAGTGGCGGTGCTGACGACGGAGCGAGCATTTATATGTTTAATCCTCAGCCGGAACCACCGGCCGTCAATCCCCTGCTGCTGATGAACACCAGTGGTGACAACAGCGCCAGTATCTACATGTTCAATCCTCAACCGGAACCGCCGGCGGTGCTTTTCGGCCTGAACGCCAATCCGACCAACGGCGCGAGTATGGGCTTTTTTGATGAAATGGGTAAGGTGATGGGAGTGGAACCGACCCCATTCAATTCCGGATTCAGCATAAAAATGTTTAATCCTCAACCGGAGCCTCCGGCTGTTCTGGCTGAGATGACAACCGCCTATAATATAGATAGCGGGTACGGCAGGATGGCGGTATATAATGATTTTGCTTTTCTGGAATCGGAAATGACTCCCGGAAATCTGCGATTACAATTCAGCAGCGACGCGATGGACGGTCCGGCACTGGTTTTGAATGCGGATCAAACGACCGCCAAAATCGGTATCGGAACCGAAACGCCCGGTTTCAGCCTGGATATGAAATCTTTCGGAACAGGTGATGGCTTAAGAATTAACAGCTCCGACGAGAGCCAGTTGTTCCGGGTACGGGAGAATTCTGATGGCTCATGTGAGACCCAGATTTCGGACCTGACGGGCGCTACAAAGGTGATGATTCGCGCCAACGGTGCGACTTATTTTACGGGCGGGAATGTCGGTATCGGAGTTTCCTCCCCGGCCAATATTTTGGAGGTGCAGCAAAGCTCCGCCACCGATCCGATTGCCGACGCCTGGACAGTTTACAGTTCAAAAAGATGGAAAAACAATATCAAACCGCTCGAGAGCGCCCTCGATAAGGTTGACCGACTTCGGGGAGTGTCTTTTAACTGGATCAGCGACAACCGACATGATATCGGTATGATTGCCGAAGAGGTCGGTGAGGTGATTCCTGAGGTTGTTGCCTATGAAGCCAATGGTGTCGACGCTAAATCAATAGACTATAATCGTTTAACGGCGGTGCTGGTGGAGGCCATAAAGGAATTAAAAACCGAAAATGAGCAGTTGAAAAAGAGGATTGCCGAAATAGAATTGCGGCTATAAAATCCGGTAAATGTGGATTATAGCCGTATAAAGCCGATTAATTAAATTAGGAAAGAATTTTCGATATGTAGATATGTTAAATTAATGAATAATAAGAGGCAAATAATGTCTTCTACAAAGTCTTTCATCGCGGTGATATTTGCCATTTTTATATTATTGTCAACGTTTATTTTCGCGGAAGTACCCCGGTTAATCAATTACCAGGGCAGACTTACCGATAATACCGGGACGTCGGTTTCGGACGGTCCCTACCTAGTGAAATTCAATATTTATGGCTCTGAATCCGGTAATGACTCGCTCTGGTCGTCCGGATTTCGAATAATTAACACCAATGATGGTCTGTTTTTTTATCAGCTTGGTTCTGCGGAAATGTTGCCGGATGATATTTTTTCCGGTGCGGAACGCTGGCTCGGTATCAGGGTCGGAACCGATGCGGAAATTTGCCCACGCATCAGGTTAACCTCGACCCCCTATAGTTACCAAACATTGCGATCCGACACCTCGGCTTATGCGACCGATATCGCCGACAATATAGTAACTGAGAATAAGATTGCCGATAACGCCATAACCGAGAATAAAATAGCCGACAATTCGGTTCACTCGGCACATATTCAGGATTATAGTATCTCCGCTATCGATATCGGATACGAAGAAATTACCGGCGATAATATTGAAAATGGTACTATCGGCTTTGCAGATATCGGGTCAAACGGGGCCGCCGAAGGTCAGGTTATGAAAATGGTCGACGGAAGCTGGGTTGCGGCAGATGATGATATCGGAGCCGGAGGGGATATCACGGCCGTGAGTGCCGGAGTCGGTTTGATGGGCGGTGCGACGTCAGGTGAGGCAATTCTGGCTATCGCCGATGAAGGCGTCATTAATAGCATGGTAGCCGATACGGCCATAACGAATGGTAAAATCGCGGACAAGGCGATCACGTCGGATAAAATCCAGGAATCGGCCGTGACATCGACAAAGATCTTTAATCGGGCGGTTATCTCCGAAAAGTTAGATAATTATGCGGTAACGACTGACAAACTCGCTGATAATGCGGTCACTAATTCAAAACTGGCCGCCAATTCGATAACATCCGATAAAATAGCCCCCGATGCGGTTGGTAATGAAGAGATTGTGGTCGATGCGGTCGGAACCCCGGAGATCGCAGCCGATGCTGTTACTTCCGATAAACTGGCCGACAGCTCCGTGACGACCTCGAAATTAAGTAAGCATGCTATAACCAATGAAAAGCTGGATGATAATTGTGTCGGAACATCGAAAATAGCCCCCCAGGCGGTTACCTCCGAACAAATTGCCAATTACACGATCTACAATCAGGATATTAATTCCGCTGCCGATATCGAGACTTCCAAAATTTCCGGTACGGCCGTAAATCTATCATCCGCCCAGATTATTACCGGCGATAAAACCTTTGGCGGGACTGTTTATTTTGGTGACAGCACGATGATCGTCGATAATAATGGAATCAGCATCGGTGACACCGCGACCTCGTCAGACAGTTATCTCATACAAATGGACAGAACTTATCTTACCGGCTCGGCGCGATACGGTATCCACAGCGAGATGGAAAATTTTGGGGGCGGCAGTCTATATGGTTATAGATGTTTTACGAATTCATACGGTGGCGGCATTGCTTATGGCGTCCGAACATCTGTATACAGCAATAATCATAGATATGGCGTTTACGGCCATGCCCTGGATAATGGAGACGGTACCGGTTATTCCTACGGAGTCCTTGGGTCGGCTCAAAACGGCGAGATAGCCTATGGTGTTTACGGTTCGGTATCAGGTGCGACCACCAACTGGGCCGGTTATTTTACCGGTAATGTCAATGTTATAGGAACTCTTATCAAAGGCGGCGGCTCGTTCAGAATTGATCACCCGCTGGACCCTGAGAATAAATATTTGCAGCACAGCTTTGTCGAATCGCCCGATATGATGAATGTTTACAACGGCAATATAATTCTCGATGATTTTGGTAAAGCTGTGGTTGAATTGCCTGAATATTTTGAGGCTTTAAATAAAGATTTCCGCTATCAACTGACGGCTATCGGCGGACCGGGGCCGAATCTTTATATTGCCGAAATGATTTCCGGAAATCATTTTGTCATTGCCGGTGGACAGCCGGGTTCCATGGTGTCATGGCAGGTTACCGGTGTGAGAAAAGATAATTGGGCCGAGTCCAATCGGATTCAGGTCGAGCTGGACAAGCCAGGCTATGAAAAAGGACTATATCTCCATCCCGAGTCGTTCGGTTTTGGACGCGATAAATTTATAAATTATAAACAGGAACAAGCGGCAGAACTGGAAGAAGAAAGGCGAGATAAATAATGAAGGGCAATTTAATAATACTTATATTATTAATCTGTATGATATTGGCGGCCCCACTGTCTTCGCTGGCCGATATTCCGGAACAGATTAATTATCAGGGTCG
>CAZJLX010000313.1:0-3768 GCA_964546545.1 uncultured Ignavibacteriaceae bacterium
CAACAATCTGCTTGTAAAAAATTACCCGCAGAGGCGAGATGGAGACATAACCGGATGAAACTGCCTGAAAATCGGAGCCTTCGACATTTTTCCAGACCGATTCGCCGGCGATCCAATAATAGTTCCTCCCGCGCGGATCGGTTTTTTCAATAACAATATCATTATATACCCGATGACCCGGTTTGGTATATCGATATTTGGAAAATTTACTGTTCTTTATTTTGGGGAAATTGATATTCAGAAATGAACCGATCGGAAATTCCAATTTATCATATTGCTTTATGAGCCGGGCGATAAATTGTGCGGCAGGTATAAAGGATTTCAGGTTTTCCCGATCGGTATTGGAGACGGCAATCGACGGAATTCCCAGGATAGAACCCTCGATGGCGGCCGCAACGGTCCCGGAATAGGTCACATCCTCGCCCATATTGCCGCCATGATTAATTCCCGAAACCAGCAGATCAGGCAGTTCATGTTTTCGGATACCGTGCACACCCAGCATCACACAATCGGTCGGGGTTCCGTCGCAGGCATAACAATTTTTGCCGCGATCATTAATCCGCAGCGGGCGTTCCAGTGTAAACGAATGCGATGAGGCCGATTGTTCCCGGTCGGGAGCGACCACCAGAACATCGGCGATTTTGCGCAGCTCTTTTTCGAGGGCGCAGATTCCTTCGGCGTTTATACCGTCATCGTTGGTCAACAGAATATTCATCTTATTCTCCGGAATAATCTACATCATTATCCTTCGCCAGATCAGTCTGACAAACCGCGTCGTATCAATCAGCGGATTGATATACGAACGGGAAAAACAATATACGGTGGAAACCGGCACCTCGGCAACATGAAATTTGAGCGCCCCGGCCTGGAAAAGTTGCTCCGATTCGAAATCATAACGAACCGACTCGACTGACAATTTCTGAATCGCTTCGGTTGATAACATCCGATAACCGGATTGGCTGTCACGGATCCGTTGCCCACTGAAAATCGAAATTATCAGCGAGGTCAACCAGTTGGACAGTTTTCTATGAGGCGGCATATCGGCCGAGCGAAGATCACGAGTCCCAATATATATGTCTGCTGCCCCGGAAAAACCAATGAAATTGGTGATTTCTTCCGGCAGATGCTGTAAATCGGCGTCGATGGTTACGACAAATTTAAAAGCATGCTCAACTGCATATCGAAAACCTTTATTAAGAGTGTATCCTTTGCCTTGATTTATCCTATTGTTTAAGAAATGAACCGGCAGTGAAGCCGCTATTTCAGCGGTTTTATCGGTCGAGCCATCATTTATAATCAGAATCTCAGCATTTAATATTGAATTTTGAATTCGTTTGACAAGTTCGACCAGATGCGCTTCGGCGTTGTAGGCCGGAATTAAGATGAGTGTCTTATTTGAAATTTTGCTCGGGCTATCCATACAATTATTCATTATACAAATATCAAGGCCAGGTCAAAACAGATTTTCTATTTTTCCGACTGTGCAAATTTGGGACGTTGTTCAATTTTATTGTCTTCATTTGGTACATCAAAATGTGCAGAATGAAATTATATATTCCGATACCAAAGAGGAAACCAGAATCATAGGTGGCGATTATGAGAGTAAGTGAAGAGAAAAAGCAGCAAAAAATCAGACGTACGGCTTCCGAGGCGTTACTTGTCTACGATCTCGCTACCGGGCATCCGATGGGGCAGATAATCGACATGTCGGCCAAAGGCATGCGACTGATGAATGAAAAGCCGACCAAGGTTCATCAGATTTACTATTGTCGACTGCCGCTGGAGCAGGAAATCGAAGGCAGTATTGAAGTCTTTTTCGATGCCGAATGCCGCTGGTCGAAATTGAATGAGAAGACCGGCTGGTTCGATTCCGGATTTATTTTAAGATACCCCTCCCAAAAAGATGCCGATATTGTCAAGGCGCTATTGCATGGCTGGATGGTCGACCGCTTGAGCGGTAAAGATTCCCGATACAAACAGGAGAAGTCGAACAAAATAGGCATCATGCACAGATTATTCACGACCCCGATTTGGAAATTGTTTTAAAAAGATTGGCAGAGATAGGTTGGAATCTCGCCGCGGCGAGTTCCGACGTATAATAAAGTCGAAACCGTTCCGGGGACTTTGGCTTATTTGACGTCATTTGCGTGGTCGGCGTACATCCTCGCGTAATCCTTAGTCCGGCGAAGGGTACGCCAACAGTAGTTATAAAAAATGTCATTCCAAATATATCTATGGCCGGAGCACGGGGACGGACTCCAGCCACTAAAAAAAGGATCCTGCAAAAATGTGGTCGGCGTCTTCTCAAACCCGCTGGGATGAAAAATCCGATTTCCTTTTGGAATAACCTAAACCATAATCACTTAGAATCCCATAATTAATCAACTTCTGCAACATAGCAACATCTGCAAAAACCTCTTTGACTATTATTTAAATTGGTTGCGCAGTCTTTGCAGGGTATTGGCATTTTTTCTAATGCCTCGGCCAACGTATAAATTTTATCATCCAACGATTGGCATGCGGCGCAAGAACTTTTACCCGAAGCAAGTATTCTTACTTTCTCAATGCCATCTTTCTTATATCTCATCAATTCCATTTTTGCTGATTGTTGAAGAACCGAAAAAAAATCTTTGCCTTCTTCATTTAGGAAAAGAGCCATATCGTAATAAATCATTTTCAATTCGTATAAATCTTTTGTCCTAGTTATTAATTCATTGAAAAGTGACCAAATAATATCTCGATCGTTGACTACCTTGCCAGATTTTTTAAATAGTCTTTCCTTACGAACTTCAAAATCCTTTTCCCGGATTCCATAGCCATCCAATTTTCTTATCCAGCTGTTTATAGAAGTTGTATTTTGCCACATCAGATCAATTTTCTTGGCGCTATCTTCAGTTACGAGTAATTTTCCACGTTTCATAGGTGATGTACGTACAAAAATATAATTATTACAGAATGGACATTTTTTCTTTCGTTGCGGTCTTATTTCGAGAATGCGTTTACAATATGGACAAACCGATTCCGGTTCTTTATTCAGGGCTTTTTTATTCTTGTTAAATATCTTCTTAAATATATTTATACTATCGCCTCCCTTTTCATTCCTTATTAATTGACTATAAACAAAAACGAATTCATCGATTCTTTATGGTCGGGGCGAGCAGATTTGAACTGCCGACCTCTCGCACCCCAAGCGAGTGCGCTATACCAGACTGCGCTACGCCCCGACAAACCTAATCTAAGGTATGACCTACAAAAGGCAAGAGAAAAGTTTCAACAGATCCTCGATATCGTTGCGGATCTGGCCGATTATCGTTTTGAATTTAGCCGAGTGTGTCAGATCCTTTTTTTCCGGGGTCGGCTTGATCGATTTTAACCGGTTACGCGCCCCCTCGATAGTGTAATTTTCCTTATACAGCAGCGTCTTGATCCGGTTGATCATCTCGATATCGGCATTTTGATACATCCGATTCCCGCCGCGATTTTTACGCGGTTTGAGCATCGGAAATTCCTTTTCCCAAAAACGCAGGACGTAAGGCTCCAACCGCGTTATCCGAGCCACCTCGCTGATCGAGTAGTACAGCTTTTCATCCGTCTTCATTTTACGCCGCGGCATTAATAAATCCTCATAATCTATCAGCTCCAGATTTCTTCTTTGAGTTCCCGTCCCATCAGATCGGCCACCGCATCCTGCGGCGGTTTATTTTCAAAAAGCACACGGTAAACTTCAAACGCGATCGGCATCTCGACATCATATTTCCGCGATAGCGC
>CAZJLX010000314.1:0-3766 GCA_964546545.1 uncultured Ignavibacteriaceae bacterium
GGTAGGACTCCGGCGCGGTTTTTCGAGCCGATTAATCGCAGCCGGCTAAAATATCCGGTGCCGATTTGAATAAACTCATAAACCAGTTTTTTATCCGATTAATAAAAGCCGATTCGAGATTACTTCTGCTCGATTATGATGGTACTCTGGCACCTTTTGTCATCCAAAGAGATAAAGCGCTGCCTTATGACGGGGTTGTCACCCGGCTAAAAAAACTTATTAGACAACCTAAAACGATATTAATAATCATTTCCGGGCGAGCTATCGATGATCTAAAACCGCTTTTAAGTCTCGATTCCTATCCGCAAATTTATGGCTGCCACGGCTGGGAATATCTCGATTCAAACGGAAAATATACTCTTCTGCCGCTCGATCGTGCCGCGCAGCAGGGTCTTACCGAAGCCAATAAAATTATCCAGAATAATCGATTGGATGAATATCTGGAGGTTAAACCGACTTCTCTCGCTCTTCATTTTCGCGGCCTAAAAGCAGATAAAATTGTTGAAATCAAAGATAAAATTATATTAGATTGGAGAAGGCTGGGCGATAAATATCAACTCGATTATACTAACTTCGACGGCGGAATTGAACTGAGAGCGCCCGGAATAAACAAGGGGAAAGCGGTGAAGCAAATTTTGGAAAAGTACCCTGGCAACGGCGCCGTTGCCTATCTCGGTGATGATTTGACCGACGAAGATGCATTCAAAGTAATCCCCGAAAATGGTCTGGCAGTTTTGGTTCGCCCCGAAAAAAGAAAAACATCAGCCGATGTCTGGCTAAAACCGCCCGATGAACTGCTTCAATTTTTAGACAGGTGGTTAGGAATTGATTAGTATAAATAAAAAAAAATTAGGCATTAATCCGATTCTGGTCTCGAACCGGCTTCCGATTAAACTGGAGAAGATCGATGGCCTTTGGCAGGTATTACCCGGTTCGGGAGGTTTGGTAACCGCTCTGGCCCCCGTCCTGAAAAATAATCAAAGCTGCTGGATCGGCTGGACCGGTGCGCCGCTTAATTCTCAACTTAGACAACTGCTTGATCAATCAATCTCCGATATCGGTTACGATCTCGAACCGATAGACTTAACCGAAGAGGAAATCAACGGATTCTATTATGGATTTACCAACGAAGCGCTCTGGCCCCTTTTTCATGATTTACTCGATCATTGTAATTTCGATGTTCGTCAGTGGGAAACATATCAATCGGTCAACTACAAATTCGCCGCCGCTATTGCTAATCGTGCCTCCGACGACAACTTTATCTGGGTTCAGGATTATCATTTGATGATGGTCGGGCATTTTCTATCGGAAATGGGCTTCAAAAACTGCTCATCTTTCTTTCTGCACATTCCATTTCCGCCCAAGGACATTTTTATCAAATTGCCCTGGCGGCAGGAAATCCTCGAAGCGCTTCTGTCATACCGTCTGGTTGGATTCCAGACCGAACGTGACCGAAGAAACTTTATCCATTGCCTCAAATATCTACTTCCTGCGGCCCAAATTAGCCACCACAGAAGTTATCCCTATGTTCGACATGAGGGCCAGACAACCCGGATCGGAGCCTTCCCGATCAGTATCGATTTCCGGGCATTCGATTCCGATGCCAGAAGTAAAGATGTCGCCGATGCGGCCTGGTATATCCATGAAAACTATCCCAAGCAGAAAATTATCCTCGGTGTCGACCGCCTGGATTACACCAAAGGTATCCCGCACCGCCTGATCGCTTTCGAAAATTGCCTTGAGCGATATCCCGAACTTAAAGAACGTATTTGCCTGATTCAAATAGTTGTGCCCAGCCGGACAGAAGTCTCCGAATATCAGCAATTGAAACGTCAAATTGATGAATTGGTCGGACGTATCAACAGCCGTTTCACAAATCGGGGCTGGGTGCCGATTCATTACATTTACAAGACTCTCAGTCGAACCGAATTATTGGGCTATTACCGATCATCGGAAGTTGCTCTGATAACCCCTTTAAAGGATGGCATGAATCTGGTCGCCAAAGAGTATTGCGCCGCCAGTATCGAGGAGAAAGGGGTCCTGATATTATCCGAGTTTGCCGGCGCGGCCGTTTCGCTTAAAGATGGCGCAATTATGGTAAATCCCTACAATATCGAGGAAGTTGCCAATTCAATTTACCACAGTTTTTATATGGATATTGATGAACAGCAACGGCGCATGAGAAAAATGCGCGGGGTAATAAGAAAAAATAATATCTATAAATGGGTTGACCAGTTTGTTAAGCTGTCCGACTACCAAACCAATGAAAATGACCAAAATTCGGGGCAAAATCAATACCCTGAAACGGTTAATTCATCCCGATAAATTGTAAAAAATATTGTAAAAAATCTTCATTTCGGGCTTGGCAATAATGGTTAAAAGCTTATATTGGAGCGGCTTTTGAACATATAGAAGATGGAGGTGCGAAATGACAGTTTCAACTAAAGAAAAGAATATGATCGGATATACTCCCTTGACCGATAAGGAAGTCCTCGACATAGATGATATTTATGGAGCCAAACATTACCAGCGACTTAAGACTATTGTCAGGCGAATGAAAGATGCCTGGATTTACACTCAGGACGGACGCAGGATTATCGACTGTCTGGCCGCTTACAGCGCCGCCAATGCGGGGCATCATCATCCGACAATCGTCCAGGCTCTGGTAAACGCCCTGCAGGACGGGCATGGTTCAGTCATCTCAAATGTGGTCTATTCCGATAGCCGTGCCGCTTTTTTGAAAAAAGTCTGCGAATATGTACCCCAGCTGGGAGTGCGTTTCGGCAATAATGGCAACAAGGCGCTGTGCAAAAACGGCGGTGTCGAATCGGTCGAAACCGCAATCAAGCTGGCTCGCTATTATGGTTTCAAGGAAAAAGTCATCCCCGATGGTAAACAGGAAATCATTGTCTACGGTAACAACTTTCACGGTCGAATGATTACTGTTGTCTCGTTCTCTTCCAGTCAAAAATACAAAGAAGGTTTCGGTCCTCTAACCCCCGGTTTTAAAGAAGCGCCGTACGGTGATCTTGATGCAACCGAAAAGCTGATTAATGAAAACACCTGTGGCATTCTGGTCGAGCCGATGCAGGGTGAGGGCGGCATGTATATGCCTCCGGATGGATTCCTCAAAGGTCTCCGCGAGCTGGCCGACAAACACAACCTGATTTTGCTCTTTGACGAAATCCAGGTCGGTATGGGACGCACCGGACGGAAATTCTGCTTCGAGCATGAGAATGTCATCCCCGATGCCGTTATTCTCGGCAAAGCGATCGGTGGTGGCCTGGTTCCGCTGTCGCTGATGGTCACGAATACTAAACTGATGGATATGGTCTTTACCCCGGGTAAAGACGGTTCGACATTTGGCGGCTATCCGCTCGCCTGTATCGCCGGACTGGCCTCGCTCGATGTCATGGAAAACGAAAAGCTGGCGCAGAAATCGGAAGCGACCGGAAAAATGCTCAGGGCCAAAATCGAGGATATCGCCTCCCGGTCGGAGCATGTTAAAGAGGTGCGCGGCCGCGGACTCTTTATCGGTATCGAAGTGAATAATGGCGATGCGATGACTTATTGCCGACAGCTTCTCGATCTCGATATGCTCGCTAATGATAGTTATGGTCATACGATTCGTATTTCCCCACCGCTTATTATCAACGAGGAAGAGGTCAACTATATCGCTGAAAGATTAGAGAAGGTCCTTGTAGGATAGATTAAATCCCCACCTCATATATAAAGCGCGCCGAATCCCCCCTCCCCGGTGCGCTTT
>CAZJLX010000315.1:0-3762 GCA_964546545.1 uncultured Ignavibacteriaceae bacterium
CATTGGCGGCAATAGCGGCAACAAAGCTGCTTTTGCGGCGTCGCCATCAACTAATGCTTATCTTTCTCAGGAATTCGACACCCCCCAGACCGGCACTTTTGCGGTCCAGTGGGATATTTATATCGATTCGATTGTCGATATCAGCGATCCCGATCGTGCCGGCATTATGCTGATAGGTGATGAATCTCATGCTGACAGCCCCGGACCAAATTCAAATAATATCGAACGCTTCGTTTATATGGCGTTCCTCAGGGATGGCGGCGGCGGCAGCGGGACGATGGACCTGGTCGCTCGCGATCGTGATGACGGCTGGACCTCATTTACGACAATTACTACCGGTTTGATGATGGATCAATGGTACACCATTACGGTCATCTGTGATCTGGATGCCGATACTTATGATATATTTGTTGACGGTGCTTATCAGGCAACCGTTACTTCTCGTATTGCGAAAACAAGTGTCACTCATATCAGTTTCGCACAGTGGAACGACGGCTCCGGAGCTTTTTATGTCGACAATGTGTTCCAAACCGGTGAAGCAACATATAATTTAACAATGAACGTATCTCCCGGCGGAAGCGGTACGACGACACCCTTGGAAGGTACCTATACTTACGCCGAAAACGCCGTTGTGGAAATTTCGGCCGTTCCCACGGCCGGTTACGAATTTGTCGACTGGGACGGTGATGTCGACGATCCGCTTTCGGCGACAACGACGGTTCTTATGGATGCTGACCAGACGGTCACGGCCAATTTCTCATTGCTCCCCGGACCATTATTGGTTGACAATCAATTCGATATCAGCCTCGACAGCGACGACCTGAGGGCCGATAGCTCATATCAGGACTGGTACGAAAGCCGTGAAGCCAATCCCGAACTTTTGACATTAAACAATGATAATATAGGCGGCAATATCGGGCCCAAAGCGGCCATCGCCGCCTCTTCCTCCGGAAACATTTATCTTTCTCAGGAATTCGGAGCGGCGCAGACCGAGCGCTTCGCCGTCGCATGGAATATATATGTCGACTCGATTGTCGATATCAGCGATCCCGATCGTACCGGTTGGATGCTGATCGGCGATGACACCGATGCCAGTCGACCGGGTCCTAATTCCAATCCGGGCGAGCGCTTCGTCCAGATGGCCTTCTTCCGCGATGGTGGGGGCGGGTCGGGAACGATGGATTTAACCGCGCGCGAAAGAGGAGCCGGATTTACTGAATTTACGACAGTGGCATCCGGTCTTAATCTTGACCAGTGGTACAATATAATGGTCGTTTGCGATTTAGACGCCGACATGTATGATGTTTATGTCGACGATGTTTATCAGGCCTCCATAATTTCATACAATGAAAAGGAAAGTCTGACACATATTAGTTTTGCCCAATGGAACGACGGCGCCGGATCTTTCTTTATTGACGATGTCGCCGAAGCCGAATTACCGCCGACATACAGCCTGACTATGGCCGTTGATCCGTTCGATGGCGGCACCACCAGTCCGTCAGTCGGTGTCAGTGAATTTCCGGTCGGGGCAACCGTTGAAGTCTCAGCTTCAGCCAATACCGGATATGTATTCACCAACTGGGCGGGCAATGTGGCCGATCCTAATGCAGCCGTGACTACGGTTATTATGGATGCTGATCAATTTCTAACCGCATTCTTTGCGCCAATCCCGACCGAATTTCTGGTCGATAATACCTTTGATGCCAGTCTCAATACCGATGATTTGATCGCCGACAGCGCCTATCAGGATTGGTACGAGAGTCGAACAGCCAATCCTGAGCTTTTATATCTGAATACCGATAATGTCGGGGGAAATAACAGCGCCAAAGCCGGTATAATAGCGTCCAGCAGCGGTAATATATATATGAGCCAGGAATTCGGCAGCCCGCTGACCGGTGTCTTCGGCGTTCAATGGGATATCTATATCGATTCGATCGTTGACATCAGCGACCCCGATCGAACCGGCTGGATGCTGATCGGCGATGAAACCGACGCCAGTCGACCCGGACCGAATTCCAATCCGACTGAGCGATTCGGTCAAATGGCCTTTTTCCGTAACGGCGGAGGCGGATCGGGAACGATGGATCTGACGGCGCGTGAGCGTGACGCCGGATTTACTTCCTTTACGACTGTCGCTTCGGGATTGAATATGGATCAATGGTACACTATTAAAGTTATGTGTGATCTGAATACCGACACTTATGATATATATGTCGATGATGTTTTCCGGGCGACGGTAACGTCATACACGGAAAAATCAAGCGTGACTCATATCAGTTTCGCCCAGTGGGATGACGGTGCCGGTTCCTTCTTTGTCGATAATGTTTATGGTGTTACCAGTACGATGCAGACATTGACGATGGATGTTAATCCCCCCGGAAGCGGCACGACCTTCCCAACTCCCGGGAGCCATACTTACCCCGAAGGCGCGGTTGTTCCGCTTGGTGCTCTGGATGGCTTCGGATTTGATTTCGATTCCTGGTCGGGCGATGCAGCTGACCCCGGTGCAAGGTTCACGTCAGTCGTAATGGATGGGGCCAAAACGGCTAGCGCCAATTTCGTTCCGGGTTCTATGACAGCCTTTATAGGCGGTCAGGTACTGGCCGGCGCGGAAGGATTACACGGCGTTTATATTGAATTACTTGATTCGAATAATGTCTTTTACCGCCGAACGATTTCAAATGAATCCGGTTATTATCAATTTGACGATTTGGATGTTGGAAATTACTTCGTTCATGCGCAAATGCCGATGGGTTTCGAACCGGTCGGACCCGGTGATATACCGGTGACAATATCGACCGGACCGGTGGAAGTAAATATTGCTTTGGCCGTAGCGGTATCTGGTTCAGTTACCGACTATTGGTGGTGGGGAAGACAGATTGAGGCTATCCGCGCCGGTACTCCACTTTCACTCGGAATTATACTTGAAGATGTCGAGAATTACTGCAACGAAATATACAATGGTTATTATGGCAGAGATGACGGATTTGAAATACAGATTGAAGGTGTGACATATATGGATGATCCTCCGCGACCGTTGAATTTCGACGACATCATACATATTTTCCTGGATCCGCATGACGCCACTACCGCTTCTACTATCAGACGGCATCTGTTGGTCGACATGCTGAACGTAGCGGCCGACCGTCTCAGTCAACTAACGGTCGTAAGTGCCGATGGTGCCACGGCCAGTCAGGCAATTTTATATTATGCCAATCGTTATCTGACCGATGGCTCGAATGACTGGACCGTATGGTACGATCTGTCGCAGATACATCAAAGAATCGCGATACCTGCCGGGCACATATCTCTAGCAACCGCTAATGTAATGTATGGCGGATATGGCAACATCGCCCAGCCGGCCTCAATCGCTTGCCCCGAAGACACGATCGACATGACAATGTGCGGTGCGAGCGAGGTGTGCGTCGATCTGGTAATCGCTGATTATGATATGGTTACGGTTGAGGGCGCCACCTGGTCCGGTAACCAATTATGTTTCAATGCTGACGCCGATTCTGTTTTCACATATCATGTCGAAGCCACTTCCTCCGATCCAGCCTATGATCCGGCCACATGTGATATATCGATTAATGTTAATTTTATAGATTCGCCGGAAATCAGTTGTCCGGAAGATACAGCCGCTATATTTATCTGTGAGGCCGGACAGGTTTGTTTATCGCTTCCAATCGTAAACTATAATGAAGTTAACATCTCGTACGGCGAATGGGATACCGATCAATTGTGTTTTGGTGCTGACACATC
>CAZJLX010000316.1:0-3760 GCA_964546545.1 uncultured Ignavibacteriaceae bacterium
AAGTCGTATAAATATCAGCCGCCCGCTTGGTTTCTTCGACCGTAAGGATCTCATTTTTTTCTTTTTTAAGCCGGTCCCGATATTCCAGCGTCAGGCGAATAAGTTTGCCGATCACGACCATCGCCTCGGTCGGTATTTCGCCTTCGGCTTTCATCAAATGGCCGAAATATTGTAATAATTCGTCGTCTTCCATATTCCAAAATTTTTGTTGCTTTGTTTTCCATAGTATATTTAATAAAAACGGATGGAACAAATACTATATTACATTGATACTATCGACGGTTATGTCTGGGGTATCCCGCTCATAGCTATTCTGGTCGGGACGGGTATTTTTGTTACTATTCGCAACAAGCTGGTTCAATTTCGCGGCCTAAAACACAGCTTCGAATTAATATCCGGAAAATATGATAAGCCGGAACATCAGGGAGAGATTACACATTTTCAGGCGCTGTCCGCCGCATTATCGGCCACGATCGGTACGGGAAACATCACCGGAGTCGCGACCGCGATTGCAATCGGCGGTCCGGGGGCGCTGTTTTGGATGTGGATCACCGCGCTTTTCGGTATGGCCGTGAAGTTTACATCATGTACTCTGGCGGTGATGCATCGGAAAATCGATCCGGATGGTCATGTTCGCGGCGGGCCGATGTATTTTATTGAAATGGGGATGCATCGAAGATGGCGTTTTTTGGCCTATATGTTTGCCGGATGCACGGCAATTGCCGCCCTGGGTATCGGCAATATGGTGCAGGCCAATTCGGTCGCCGATGGTTTTGTTTCACTGGTCGGTTATAAGGGGACTTCAGCCGGTATTTATATTCGCCTGGCGATCGGCCTGACTATGGCGATTCTGGTCGGTTCGGTTATTATTGGCGGAATTAAGCGGATCGGACGGGTAGCCAGCAGGCTGGTACCTGTTATGTGTATTATTTATGTCGGGTCAGCGCTGGTAGTGCTGGCAATTTCATATGAAATGATTATTCCGGCTTTTGCTTTAATATTCAAACATGCTTTCAGTCCGATTTCGGCCACCGGCGGATTCGCCGGCGCATCGATTATGATGATTATTCAGCAGGGGGTACGGCGGGGTGTCTTTTCCAACGAATCAGGATTAGGCTCGGCGCCGATGGCTCATGCCGCGGCCAAAGTCAATGAGCCGATCCGTGAGGGATTGGTGGCGATGATCGGACCGCTTATAGATACACTGATAATATGTACTTTGACCGGTCTGGTGATTATTGTTTCCGGTCAATGGAACAGCGGTCTGAATGGAACACCTCTGACCGCGGGAGCATTCGAGACGATACTGCCCTCGTGGGGCGGGACGATGGTTTCGCTTGGTCTGATTCTATTTGCTTTTTCGACTATCATCAGCTGGTCTTATTATGGCGAGAAGGGTGTCGAATATATTCTGGGTCGCGGTGCGACCCTTCCATATAAATGGATATACCTGGTCTTTTTACCGGTCGGGGCGGCGATGAAGCTGGGTTTGGTTTGGGGACTGGCTGATATAACCAATGGGCTGATGGCGTTGCCTAACCTGATAGCGCTTTTGGCCTTATCCGGTGTTGTTGCCGCGGCGTTACGAAAGTATTTCAGCGAATTACGCGAAGGAAAACATCGTAGTTGATACATCTAGAGGAATTATTTCCATATAAGCTTTAATCTTTAGACTCTTTGGTTTTGTCAAAAGCTTTAAAATAACTCTGTCATTTTTTTATACAATTTATTGATTTTGCTCTATTGCTTTCTAAAGAGACCAACTATTATGTCGATTTTATCCATAAATGGAAGATATTTGGGGCTTTATAGGAATTTAGTATGGTCGGTAAGATAATTGAAAAGGGCTTCGGCCATTATAAGAATAAGTACGCGCGCAAACCATTTGCGGCCGCTCTGATATCGGGGGCAATATTGGTTATCTTTAATCTGCAAATAGAATTGGAAAGCAGTGGAAGAGATAAAAAATAATACAGATCAAAATTTGGCGACCGGATTTGATCTTGATATCTCCGACGATAAATTGAAAGTCTGGTTTTCGTGCAGTAATGAGTTTGTTAAGAACGAATTTGCCGAATCAATGTTATTGGCCGGTCTGAAAACAAAGGGCATTTCGGCCAGGCCGAATCTCGAAGTCTTCAGGCGGGCTATTCAAAAAGCAGCCAAAACAGATGCCTCTATTAAGCAGATTGTAATAGCTGAAGGTCAGTCGCCCGAACCTCCGGTCGACGGGACTATTGAATGGACGGGCAATTATTTCGAAGAAGGATATTATGTTGATCCGGAAAGCGGTCGAATTGATTTTCGCCAGAAAATACAGGATCCTTCGGTTGAAATGGACCAGTTGCTGGTTCATTTAACAAAAGCACAAAACGGCCGGGATGGCTGTGATGTTTTCGGCAAAACAATACCTGTCAAACAGCCCGGCCAAGTCAACCTGAAACCTGGGTCAAATGTCTATTGGGATGAAAAAGAAAATGGATATCGGGCCAAATGTTCGGGACGGGTGAAGATGCGTCGCGGGACACTTGACGTGGATCAGGTCTATCTAATCAAAGACGGTGTCGGTAATGAAAGCGGCAATGTCAAACATAACGGACAGGTAATAGTCGATGGTGACGTCGAGACTGATTTCAAAATCGATGCGACCGGCGATGTTGAGGTCAGGGGGCTGGTTTTTGCCTGTGATATCAAGAGCGGTGGAAATCTGACGGTTCGTGATGGAATTAATAGCCAGCCGGATAAACGTATTGAGGTCCAGGGCGATATTTTGGCCAAGTATATTATGAATGCTTCAATTATATGCTCCGGTGATATTATGACCAATACCGAGATTTTTCACAGCAATATAAAAACAAAGGGTTCTGTCTGCTGTAAGGCCGGGCGTGTTCTGGGCGGCGAGATTCATGCCACCAAAGGTATCACGCTGAATGAAGCTGGCGCCAAAGGTGATATTAAGACTTTGTTAGTGGCCGGGTATGATGCCGACCTTCATGCCAAACTGAAACATAATTCGGGTCAGATTAGTTTATGGAAAGAAGTTATAAAAAAACTGGAAACGGGATATAGAAAATTGAAGGCCAATTATCGGCTTCTCAACTCCGAACAAAAAGAGAATATGATAGAAATCCAGAAAAAAATTGTGGAGGGTGAGGGAGAAATCAGTAAATATCAAGCCAATAATAAAATGATATCACAGAAGATTCGCGAGATATCAGGGGCGATTATAACTATAAAAAATATGATTTATCCGGGTGTGACATTGCGCATATCGAATCAGTACAAAAAAATCGATCAGCCTCTGGTTGGTCCCATCTATGTGGCTCTGGATAAAATCTCAAGGGAGTTGAAATTATCATCGCATTTGGATGGTATTGAATCCGAAGGATCGGAGAAAAATATTGAAAGCTGAACATATTAATCCGTTTATTCAGTCGGTTTCCGAGCTGTTTAAAAATATGCTCGGATGTGAAATAAAGATGGGCATTCCGGAACGAGAAATCCTCGATAAAGGGAACACCGATATTATTGGCATTATGGCTTTAAGTGGTTGTGTCTGCGGGACAATCGCCATTAAATTTCCGGTAAAAACAGCGCTGTCCATAGCCGGAAAAATAACCGGAACGACTTTTAAAAGCGTCGATTCATCCATTATTGACAGTGTGGGTGAACTGATAAATATTATAGCCGTAAGTGCCAAGGTTGGATTCAACGGACAGAAAATTACTCTCGGTTTACCGACAGTGGTTCGCGGCAATGT
>CAZJLX010000317.1:0-3760 GCA_964546545.1 uncultured Ignavibacteriaceae bacterium
CCCGAAAGCCAATCAACGACTCCCCGCCTCGGGATTAAAACTCCACGGTGGGAATCCGCACCGACTGTTCAGATGACACCGCCCAAGGGTACTAATCAGCAGATGGAAAAAACCAAGGGCCTCGATTCTTCGGATCGCGAACAGGCCGAAATGGCGACACGGATGAGCACGCCCTCCGGCGGAACCGATACCACCGCGGCCGCCGGGACACCTGTCCCGCCCGTTCACAAGCAATCTGACAGCGGTTCGGTTGCGGATGGTTCTCCTTCGTCGCCGCCCGGGAAGGAATTCAATGCCGATGATTCATCCGATTTGATGATGGACAGCCAGCAGATTAAAAAGCTGGGCCGATACGAGATTAGCGGCAAACTCGGTAAAGGCGCGATGGGTATGGTCTATAAGGGTATTGATCCGGCCATTAATCGTAATGTTGCCTTAAAAACGATCCGTCTCGATTTTGTCAATGATCCGGCGGAATTGAAGGAACTGAGGGAGCGGTTATCGACCGAGGCGAGGGCGGCCGGCAATATGTCGCATCCGAATATTGTCACTATTTATGATGTGGGTGCCGAAGGTAGCCTGCAATATATCGCGATGGAATATCTCGAGGGTCAAACCCTGGAAGATATGATCCGTAAAAAAACAAAGTTTAATTATCGAATAATTGCACAGATTATTACTCAAATATGCTCGGCTCTTGATTATGCCCATAACCAGGGAATCGTCCACCGTGATATTAAGCCGGCCAATATAATGGTTGTTAAGGATTATAATATCAAAGTTATGGATTTTGGTATTGCGCGGGTGGATACTTCATCGATGACACGCACCGGCGTGGCAATGGGAACGCCCAATTATATTTCACCGGAACTGCTACAGGGCAGGCCGGTCGATCGTCGCTGCGATATCTTCTCGCTCGGCGTTGTGATATATGAACTCCTGCTTAATCGTCGGCCTTTCCGCGGTGAAAACCTGACCTCGCTGATTTATGCCATCGTCAATTCCGAACCTGAACCACCGACGACTGTGGATAAGTCAATTCCTCATCTATTTGACCGGGTGATTGCCAAAGCACTGGCGAAAAATCCGAATGAACGATTCCAGACTGCCGGTGAGTTGGCGTTATCAATAAAAGACTTTATCGAATCATTTTCGTCAAAAAGTTCAGCCGTATAAAACTCAGTAGGGCAATATCGATAAAAAAAAGGCTCCAAACGGAGCCTTTTTTTTGACGACATATTTTTTATTTTAAAAGCACCATCTTTTTCGTCTCGACAAAATCCCCCGCTTTCATCCGATAGAAATAAATACCGGCCGCGACTTCACGGTCAAAATAATCGGCCCCATTCCACCTGACTGAATAAGTCCCGCGCGATTTTTCTCCTTCAAACAATGTCCGTACTTTCTGACCAAGCAGGTTATAGACATTGATTGAAACATCCGAACGATACGGAAGCGTATATTCAAAAGTTGTGATCGGATTAAACGGGTTGGGGTGATTGGACGATAAACTGAAACCAGAATTCGGCGAATTCCCGTTCCGGCTTTCGGAGACAGCGGTATAAGTAATAGTCTGATTAAATAGTATTATTACCTGACCGTGCGACTGTCCGGCGGCCGCCAGATCAATATCGCCGTCGCGATCAAAATCACCTCCGCAAACGTTGTAAATATAATTACCGACCGGATAACTGTTTTCGACCAAGAAAGTCCCGTCACCATTATTTAAAAGAACGACGACACTACTATCGGTTCCAATTCCAGCTATTATATCAAGACTGTTATTATTATCCAAATTGGCTGCATAAACATCACGGGCATTATGTCCGACGTCATAATATGCCGGTGTCTGAAAAACGGCGCTGTCACTGCCCATTAAGACGACAATCCGGCCGCCGTAATCACCATCCGCGACAGCCAAATCAAGATTATTATCATCATCAAAATCTCCGGCAAAAACCGAATAGGGCTGCCACCCTGCGGGATAATTGACCGAATCCATAAATGTCCCATCACCTTTGTTTATATAAATCGACAGGCGTCCCGAAGTATATGCATCAATAGCATTGGTAACAGCCAGATCAACGGCGCTATCATTATTAAAATCCCCGCCGGTTATGGATGTAGCCCAGGTTCCGCACGCATAGTGGGCGGTATCGGTAAAAGTACTGTCGCCGTTATTCAGAAGAATCGACATTTCATTGGATGCTTCATAAGCTACCGCCAGGTCGATTAGGCTGTCATTATTTAGATCATAGGAACAAAGCGACAAGGCATATTCCCCGGCCGTATAAGTTTTGGAAAGTATAAAAGTGCCATCCCCGTTATTCAGTAATATCAGGACATTATTGGTACTCCCGGCTCGAGCCACGGCCAGATCAATATCGCCATCGTTGTCAAGATCGGCACGGGCCAGCGACTGGATATAATTACGCCCGATATTATAACTTACAACATTATCAAAGGTACCATCCCCCCGGTTTATCAAAATCGATACATCAATATCACTGTAGGTAAAATTGGCAATCGCCAGATCATCAGTTCCATCTCCATTAAAATCGGCGGCGCAGATATCAATCGGGGCTATTCCGGCCGGATATTCGACTTTATCACCGAACAATGGTGCCGGGAAAATCATCGTTGGAAATATTAAAACAAGAGCGGCCAGGTATAAAAATAGCGAGTTTTTCATAAAAATCCTCCTTACAGCTATGTTATTCTAATGGCCGCCGGAGCGAATCAAAGATGCAATATAAGAATCGCGGCTTTACTTTAAAGGTAAAATAAAATTAGAATTTGTCAAGCGGATTTGAATTGAGATGCTTTTGACAAATTAAAATCAAAGACAGATACATCATGTATCGAGTAAAACATTAAAATTTATATGACATTCCGATGAAGAGTTTTATGATAATATCGCTATCGAGATAAGTTGTTTCATCGTTTTCACTTCTCCCCATAAACCCGACCATCCAACCCCGCAAATGAAAATGACCGCTGAACGTAATGGAAAAACTGCCATATTGGGTTTTGTGAAAAGTTTTATTTAGCCAGCACGAGGCATCACAGGCAAGATAGTAAGGTGACGCACCTTCATTTTCTTTGGTATAGTCATTAATTGAAATATTGGCATTTCGTACTTTATGTTCAAAGGCACCATAGATTAATCTAAAATTGTAATTTAGTTTACTCGTGTTAGGATTGTTCTCCTCAATCCCTGCCCAAATAGCTTTTGCGGAATATTCGGTCTCAAATAAAATCGGAACATTTGAATTGTTATAGAGACGATAATAATCGGAAGGACGACTGAATTTAGAATGAATATATCCGATACGGACTTCACGGCTTTGTGTAGGAGTTTCGCTTTCAACACTACCGCCAACGGAATAATCGACATCGACAAACTGCGATTTAAACGAAAAGGGATGACCCATATTTACCAGAGGCAGATTCAATTCATCGAATCTATTAATATCAAAATCTGTCTTTAATGGAACATAAAAGAAATCTCTTTCCGATTTGATACTGCCAAAATAAAGCTCTTTTGAATATCTGATTCTGAAAGTAAGTAAAAAATTAATGAACTTCGATAAAAATGACTTTCTGTCATTGTTAAGATACAGATAAATCGGACGTAACATAAGGCTGCCGGTATACTTCTTCACCCCCTGCTCACGATCGATGTTGGCTTCGAACATCGCCCTTTGTTTGGGCGAATTAACCAACGGACCTTCATAGACGAAATCAATAAAATCTTCAT
>CAZJLX010000318.1:0-3753 GCA_964546545.1 uncultured Ignavibacteriaceae bacterium
AGCGCCGGTGGAATCGACGGTGTCGTCAGGGCACTTCCCGAAACGCATTTTCGACTTCTGGGTGAGATGACACTCTGGCAGGCGCTCGGTTATTCGATTCCGACCATGCTGCTTCTGCTGGGTGAGTCGGGGATGTACCAAAGGTTCTTTTCGGCCCGGACTGAAAAGACGGCCAGACGAGCGGTGGTCGGTTGGCTGATAGGGACAATTATAATCGAGACTCTTATTATTATTCTGGCCGTAATCGGCAGTTCACTTTTTTCGGATATCGACGGCGAAATGATTATCCTTCACTCGGTTAAAGACGGCCTGCCGATATTGGTCGGCTGTTTGACTCTGGCGGCGATCGTGGCGGTGATTGTCTCCACCGCCGATTCGTTTTTGCTGGTTCCGGCGACTAATGTTATGCGCGATATTTATCAGCGTTTTATAAATCCGGAAGCGAGTCAGAAAAAAATGATTTTATATTCGCGGCTGGCGGTGGTCCTGCTTGGGCTGTTTGCTTTTGTTCAGGTACGATTTTTTGAGAAGGTTCTGGAAATGGCAATATACGCCTATACGATGTACGGGGTCGGGATCACCCCGGCGGTGATGGCTGCTTTTTTCTGGAAACGAGCCACTGCCGCGGGCGGAGTCGGATCAATCGCGGCCGGTATGACAGTCACGATTATCTGGGAGCTTCTCCGGCAGCCGTTTGATATTCCGACCGTCTATCCGGCACTCGGGCTGTCGCTATTTTGTCTGATTGTTTTCAGTCTGATAACGGATAAACCAAACAAAATTAAATGGTCACCATTTTTTAATTAATAGATGGCTTACAGGCGGAGGTCATTATGAGCGGTATTATTTTTTTAAAGACGCGCGAACTTGAAAAGATAAGTCAGTTTTACCTGGATATTGTCGGTTGTACGCACTGGCTGACTCAGGATAATATAGAAATTTTAAAGCATGGCAATTTTATTTTCGGATTTCATCAATCCGATACGATCGATAAAGAATGTCTGCTGACATTTTTTTATAACAGTCGCGCCGATGTCGATAAGATGTATGCAAAACTGGAGAGGATTGCGGTCGATTCTCCAAAAAATAATGAGAAGTACGATATCTATCATTTTTTCGCATCGGATCCTGAGGGCAGAAAGTTGGAATTTCAATCTTTTAATAATTTTGTAGATAATTATTTATCGGGAGATGAACTTCTTCTGACCCGCCGGTCGATTCGGAAATACAGATCAGCCGAAGTCAGCGAAGAGACGTTAAGAGCGGTCGTGGATCTGTCCCGGTATGCACCAACGGCAAGAAACACGCAGCCTTATTATTTTATCCCGGTTAGGGATAAAGAAATACTTCGGAAATTATCGGAACTTCGCGGTTCGAGTACCAAACCGATAAACAATGCACCGATGGCGGTGGCGATCGTATCCGATCCGATAATTTCCACGCGGCATATCCAGGATGGTTGTATCGCGGCCTATCATTTTATTCTGGCGGCCTGGTGTTATGGTTTGGGGACATGCTGGATAGCCGCGCTGGATCGTGAGGATGTCAAAACGATGCTGGATATCCCGCAGAAACATTATGTGGTGACGGTCACGCCGCTCGGTTATCCTGATGGGGACATTCCGACAGCGCCGATACGAAAAGAGATAGATTATTTTTTAAAATAATTATAAATCACAGGGTACTTATGGAAATTAGAAAAGCAACCGACGCGGATATTCCGGAGATAATAATATTATGGAAAGAGTTTATGGATTTTCACAGCGCCCTCGATTCACATTTGGCGCGTAGCGATGAAGGTCATATTGAGTTTGCGAAATGGATCGGGAAATTAATCGAACAGGAAGACAATCAGGTACTGGTTGCATTAATGGATTCTAAAGTGATCGCCTACTCATTATCTCGAATCTTGGAAATGCCACCTGTGATGAAAACAAGGAAAATAGGATACATTAACGATCTGGCCGTAAATTCTGAATTTCGGCGAACCGGTGTCGGCGAAAAGATGCTAAAGGAAATACTGGCCTGGTTTAAAGCAAATGATATAAGAAGAATCGAACTAAGAGCTTTGGCAGCGAATGACGCCGCTGTTTCGTTTTGGAAAAAGCGAGGTTTCGAAGTATATATGTTAAATATGAGTCGGACAATTATTTGAATTTATTCGGTAAAAAGGACAAAAGTATGCAGGACTGGGAAAAGGCGGCGACCAAATTTCTGAAAAACTGGAGTAAAAGAAAAGATGTAATCGGTGCTCTGGTGTGCGGGTCATACGCGCTGGAGCAGGCGACCACTTGTTCGGATATCGACCTGCATATAATTTTATCGGATTCGGTCACATGGCGCGAGCGGGGCAATAAAATTGTTGACGGTTTTTTAATTGAGTATTTTGCCAACCCGGTCAAACAGATGATACACTATTTTAATGAGTACCATAAATCAAACCGGAATAACCCGATGGTGCACTTTCTTACTGGGAGGATACTGTACGATCCTGTCGGCCGAATGAAAGAATTAAAAAATGTCGCCCGGCAGCACTTTCGCAGAAAATTCAAAATAATGGATAAAAATTCGGTTAAACTCTATAAATATCTTGTCTGGGACAATCTTGATAATCTGAAAGATAAGTACGATCAGGACAGCGATGATTTTAATTTTGTTTACTTTAACTGCTTAAATGACATATTTGAAATTTACTCCAAATTTTTGCGCCTGCCGCTTTTAAATGCGGTTTCAATTTATCCGGCCCTGACCAGCAATATCGCAAGAAAAAAGTATCTGCTAAACAGCTTCCCGGACCGGTTTTTCGCCGGCAAAATGATACGGGCCATTAAGGAAAAGAGTCCACAAAATATGTTTAAGTATCTGGAGCAATTGACCCTGCACATCCAGAAAGAGATGGGCGGGTTTAAAATTGACGGATTTAAAACACGAACGCCGCTGGATATAAAAGAAAAATAATATTACAGGAAGATAATATGGACAGGCCGGATTTTGCCGAATTTTATGCCGAACCGAGATTTTATGATCTCAATTTCGATCATCTGATTTATGATGTCCCGTTTTATCAAAAACAGATAGACAAATTTGGCCAGCCGGTTTTGGAGATTGCGGCCGGAACCGGCCGGATTACGATTCCGCTGGCCGAAAACAAAGTCGATATTACAGGTCTGGATTTGCTTGAGACGATGCTCAGTCGCGCACAGAAAAAAGCGGAAGCGAAAAATCTGAAAATCAACTGGGTGCAGGCCGATTGCCGGGATTTTGAACTTAATCGAAAATTCAAAGTTATATTTTTCCCGGCTAATTCAATCGGACATATTCATACCCGTGCCAATATCGATAATTGCTTTCAATGTATAAAAAGACATTTGCATGAAGAGGGTCGTTTTATTTTACAGATGTTTAATCCCAATTTTGAGATAATTATGCGAGATCCAAAAAAAAGATTTCCGGTCGCCGAGTTTTTCGACCCGGAACTCAATTGTAATGTAAAAATAGACGAAACCGGTTTTTATGACAGGGCAACGCAGATTCTATATCGTTTCTGGCATTATCAATTCGATAATAATCGGCCGGAGGAAACCAAAGAGCTAAGAATAAGGATGTTTTATCCTAAGGAGCTTGATGCCTTGTTACATTATAACGGTCTTATAATCGAGAATAAGTACGGCGACTATGAGGAATCGAAATTCGGATCGGAATCGCCTTATCAAATATTTGTCTGTAAAATTTAATACAGAGGCACAGAATTTT
>CAZJLX010000319.1:0-3723 GCA_964546545.1 uncultured Ignavibacteriaceae bacterium
AATATGGCGCGGCAGGATATTCAGTTCAGCCCAATCGTATCTATGGCGGTAACAGATATTATGAAGTCCCGCTGGATTCGGGCTGGAACATGCTGGCCAACCCATTTGTTTTTGCGGTCGATTGGGATTCAGTGACATTTGATACCGGCGGCGTGGTCGTCGGCCATGATGCCACTCTGATGGAAGATTCCGCCTATTCTTATAATGGTTCGGAATACGTAACGGTACAATCTATTCCGGCCTGGGAAGGTATTTTTGTCAGAACCGAGGTTCATAACATGAAAGCCTTGATTAGGTATCGTCAAGGTTTGGTGGTGCCTAAACTGATGCCGGAACACCAATCCAGCTTCTCTTCGAATAATTGGGCGATAAATCTTAAGCTGATTTCAAACGATAAAGTCGATGCCGGCAATTTCGCAGGCGTTAAAAAGGACGCCTCTATCGACCGCGACAAGTATGATTTCTCGGAACCGCCGGCCGCTCCCGAAGCCCCCTGGCTCGCCTTCAAACTGCCCGATAACAGTGCCGATAAAAAACGCTCCGATTATCGGCCGCCGTTTAATGACGGCGCCGAGTGGGAAATTGTCTTTTCATCGGATCGTAATCGAGTTGTTGCCATCGATGATCTGGAACAACTTCCGATAAGGATGACGGCCTGGCTGATACTTGATAACGGCGACAAGATTCCGGTAAAAGCCGAAAACAATATAACTCTTCCGGATGGCGTCAAGACGGCTCGATTACTGATTGGCACTGAAGATTATCTGAGCGGAAAAGGCACCCCTCTGGTTCCGATCGATTATGTGCTGCATCAGAATTATCCGAATCCGTTTAACCCGACCACTACGATTCAGTTTGCTTTGTCACAGCCTGGCCCGGTGAAGTTGGAAATTTTCAACACGTTGGGACAGAGAGTGGCCACCCTGGTCGATCGTGATATGCCGACCGGTTATCATACGGTTAAATGGAATGGTGTCGATAATTCCGGAAGTGAAGTTGCGAGCGGAATCTATCTGTATAAGATTCAGGCCGGAAGTTTCACCGACAGCAAAAAGATGATGCTTTTAAAATAACGGCCCTTTCGAATCGGCAAGTCATTGCCGAGGATTAATTTAGAGGACGACTTGAGTCGTCCTCTTTTTTTTGACGCCCATATACGGTACAATATTATTCCAAAACCAGTTGACAAAATAAGAATGGGTGGTTAATTTTATTAATAGTCTAACCTGTACCGGAAATATTATAAAAGGGGAGTTAAAATGTTTAAACGATTTATTTCGGCCGGTTTTGGCTCGATTGTAATAATCCTGCTCTCGGTAAACATTTATGCCATTGATTCGACAAAAAATTTGACATCTTCGGATGTAATATCTCGACCGGTATTGGAAAAACCGGTCACGCAATTGGTGAAAATGGAGAGATACCAACCGTCGCTCACCAACCAGAGCGATAAAATCGAAATTGTGCGCGATATTACATCGCGTCTTAAAAGTCGCGGTGTCAGCTACCGGCACCCCAATATCGCCGATGCCGGTGATGGACACCTGTTCAACAGCTTTGAATATTACGGCTCCGACATTTCTCCGGATACAATCTGGCTCCGCGGTTCGGACGACAACGGCCTGAACTGGACCGAAGCATACCTTGATGCCGCCGGTATAACCTATCCGTCATTTGTATACAGCGGTGATAGCTCGCTGTTTTATGGAACATTTGTGCCACCCTTTTCTCTTCAAAATGGAGCCGCCTTTTTTATCGCCGAAATACCCGATCCAACCGACTTACTTAGCTGGACAATCGGTTATGCCAGCTACGCTTCATTGGGCTGGCACAGTATGTTAATGGCCGATATTGCCATCGACAATTCGCTCGAATCATGGCGATGGGGCTTTCAGTCGAACATCCTGAGCGCTTCATTTACAAATCCTGATAATAATCTATATGATGCGCCGCATATTTTATATCCGACCGATGCCGTTTATTCAATGATAAGCTATCACCCGACACTCGATAGCTGTAAAACGACATCGGCCACAATCGATCATGAAACACTCAAAACATACGCCGTTTATGATCGATATGATTCCGATGATGACCAGTATCAAATTTTCATTCGCCAGGATTATTTCAGCGACTGGGATTCGACCACAACCGGCCTTGAGAAAAATTTTATCGACACCGATATGCACATAATTTATCCGATGGTTGCGGCAAACGACGATATGATTCTCGTTGTCGCCGCCGTTTATCATGACAGCGCCGCGACTGATAAAGATATTGTCTGCTGGTACACTCATGACGGCGACCTGAACAATCTGACACCAATGTCGGTTATTGCCGCTACTGAAAATGGCGAGAATTATCCGGCCCTGGAGCATGTTGAGGATTCTCTGTTTGTCTGCACGTACGTCAGCGACTCGGTTTTATACGCATCATATACTGAAAACGGCGGCACCGACTGGAGTCCGCCCGAACAGGTCAGTGAAACCGATGAACGAGTCGTCGAAGAGTATCGCACGGCCGATATCGGCGACGGCGGTCGACTGGTTATATATGAATTCATAACGCCCGGCGACGATAATATCAATCTGGCGATGCGCCGGCTGGACTCGCTTGACTATGACGGCGACGGAGCCTATTTCTATGACGATAATTGCCCGACGGTCGCCAATCCGACGCAGGATGATGATGACAGCGACGGCCTCGGTAATGAATGCGACAACTGCCCGACAGTCGCCAATCAGGATCAATCTGACAGCGACGAAGATACAATCGGCGATGACTGCGATAACTGCCCGGACATTGCCAATAGCTCACAGACAAACTCCGACACTGATGATTTTGGAGATGCCTGTGACAACTGTCCTTTCATATCCAACCCGACTCAGGCTGATGGTGATAGTGACGAAATCGGCGACAACTGCGATAACTGTCCGATGACGGCCAATCCCGATCAATATGATACCGATCTCGACGGTGTCGGCGACGAGTGCGATGAATGCACTGACTCCGACGGTGATGGTTACGGTGATCCCGGCTTTGCCGCCAATACCTGTCCCGAAGATAATTGTCCCGATATCCCGAATTTGATATGGATGGCGTCGGTGATTCATGCGACAATTGTCTAGAGGTTGCCAATTCCGATCAGCTTGACTATGACAACGACGGTTACGGTGATGTCTGCGACACATGCACCGACTTCGATAGTGACGGTTTCGGTGATCCCGGCTACCCGAACAACAGTTGCGCCGATGATAACTGCCCGACCATCTATAATCCGGGCCAAGAGGACGGCGACAGCAACGGTGTCGGTGACGCCTGCGAGTATGACTGCGGCGATGCCAACTTCGACGGTGCGATTAACATTTTTGATATTACCTATATCATTTCCTATCTTTATAAAGGCGGCCCGGCGCCGATGCCGGAGGAGATGTCGGCCAATGTCAACAATGACGGCGTGGTCAATATCTTTGATATCACCTACCTGATAGCATTTTTGTATCTTGGTGGCCCGGCACCCGATTGCCCGTAAAACAAATCGGTCAGGTCACGCCCTGATAAATCAAGGCAGGACCTGACCGAACTTATAAATGGGTTCGTCGGGCAAAACGAAGCCATTTTGGCACTTATGTCATTTTCGCCTAAACTGATGAATTAAAGAGCCTTATATTAAATAACACTACTCCAAATTGGGTTCGTTTCGCATATTTTAACATCTTTATT
>CAZJLX010000320.1:0-3721 GCA_964546545.1 uncultured Ignavibacteriaceae bacterium
TGAATCAAAGGTATCGGCCCGGACAAATTATAACTTCCGCAATAATTATCTATCGGTTTGATGCTGGAATAGAATCCGGCATTAACATCATACTGCCGGGAGAGACCGCTGTAAAATTTCAGTTTGCCGTGATAGTCACGGGTTCCTTCTTTGGTCACAGCGTTAACAATACCTGACAGCGCCTCACCGTATTCGGCCGACATACCGCCGGAAGTGAGGTTGATTTCCTCAAGCGCGTCGGGTATGACGCGGATACCGGCATCACCGGCAAATGGATCCTGAATTGAGAAACCATCGTAAAAATAGGATACTGTTCCCGAACGACCGCCACGCACGTGCAGGCTATTGTTATTATCCAACACCGTGCCGGCCATATTGGAAATAATTCCCAGCATGGAAATCGTATTCGGCGTAAAAGACAAACGATCAGCCGTCATGGTGGATCGTGAAGCGGTTAGATCTTTTTGAATCGGCGGTCGCTCAGCGTACACCTTAACCTGACGGTCAAGCTGTATATTGACCTGATCCATAGTAAAATCAACCGGCGTTGTCAAATCCAGCAGCACCCGGACATTTTCCTTTTCAATTGTCTGGAAACCCATACTGGAAATTGAAATGGTATAGATTCCAGCCGGCAAATTAATAATAAAGTATTCGCCGTCGGAATCTGTCTGTGTGGCAATGTTTGTGCCCAGAACCCGGACAGTGGCACCCGGGATTGGATCCTCACTTTTCGAGTCCATCACCTCACCGGCAATCTTACCGGTCGTACCTGCCAACAGGATAATGGGGCTTATCATCAGCAGGGCGATTGCCAAAAACAGACACCGCAAACGCTTCTGAGTACTCAAGATATACCCTCCAAGAAATTAATGTTACGATTTTTATTCAAATTTATCTTACTTTGTACAACCATAAAACTCTGTTTATCTATCGGCATAAACAATATCATTCTTGACAACTATCGATTTCTCATAATTTTTATCGACGCCTGATTATTTTGCTTTAATAGAAAAAGAGAGAATATTGATAATTTAATTATGATGTCGCCGCTCAGCAACTATTTCGGCTGAAAAGCAATTAAGTTTTTAATCAAAGAAGTCGATACCTCATTTATAAAAGTGAAGTTATTATTGCGTCGATATAACAGCGGTGGTTTTGGGGGTGCATCCTGTCCCGACTGTGGGCCGGGGAAGATAGGACGCTAATGGTATATATAAAAAAGATAGTCTTTTATTTATTAGTCAGCATCTTTGTTTTCGTTTTTGCCATGAGCGAAAACGCCGGGGCCAGCTCACCAAAACTGGCGATTGTCTATTCCGACAGTCTGAAAACAACCCTGCGAACTATCAAGGGGATCCGAAGTGCGATTGATATGCATTATGATAATGTTGAATATTCCATACATCTTCTAACCTCTGACCAAAATGAAATCAATGCACTTATCTCTGATATAATAAACCTGGACCCGAAACTGATTCTGACCATAGGATCATTTGCGACAAAAGTTATCTCGGATCAGATAAAAAATAAACCAGTCATTTTTTCGGCAGTCCTCAATCCGGAAACATCAGGATTCGTAAACTCATTGGACCGACCGGGGGGAAATATTACCGGCGCTTCGCTTGATATTCCGCCCGATATTCAATTTAAATATTACAAACAGGTCATTAAGAATCTTAAAAGAATCGGGGTTTTATATACCGATGAAACGGCCAACCTGATTCCGCCGGCAAAAACTCTGGCCGCCGCCGCCGGCCTGGAGTTGTATGCAGTCAGAGTAACTTCGGAAAAAGATATTCCGTCCGCACTGGACTCACTAAATCAAATAGTTGACGGATTTTGGTCGGTTGCCGATCCCGGAATTTATTCACCCCGTTCAACCCGGTTCATATTATTGAATACCCTTCGAAATGCAAAACCATTTATGGGTTTTTCAAAGAACCTTGTTGAATCGGGCGCACTTTTCGCCCTTGATTATGATTATAAGGATATTGGCCGTCAGGCGGGCAAAATCGCACTGGAAGTCCTGACCGGTAAACCTCCGGCGATTATCCCGGTCGCTGTCCCCGGTATAATCTGGTTTCATTATAATGAAAAAACAGCCAGCCATATAAAAATAGAAATCCCCGACGCTTTAGTCGCAGTCGCCAAGGAGGTTTACCGATGAATCTTCTTGGAATCCTTGGAAAGTTTGCGCTGCGAGAAAAATTTGTCGTGGTTGTTTCAATGGTAATCATAACCAGCATGTTGATTATCAGTGGTTATGTGATTAAGCGCCAAAATGAAATATTTAAAATCGAACTGGAAAAACGAGCCAAGGCACTGGTCGCCAATCTGGCATATAATGCCGAATATGGTGTCATCCTGGAGTCTCAGGAAGAACTCGAAAACCTGATTGCAGGGGTTATTCGATCCGATGATGTAATCTATGCTGTTATTGCCGCCGGCGATAACCGTATTTTGGCTGAACTCGGCAAAAATCTAAGCGTCAATGCAAAGCTTATTAAAAATCATATCGAGAATAATCAAACTGAAGATAAATTCTCTGTCTTCCATTATATCGCCGGAGATGAAACCGAGTTTATTGAATTAAGATATCCGGTCGAAACAATCCGTAAATTGGTCTCCCGGGAAAACCTTGGCGTCGTCGGTTCTTCCGGCAATGATCTGTATGAAACCGAGGTGATCGGTGAGGCACGGGTCGGCCTGACAATGGAAAATCTGCATAAGGAAATTAACAAATCCCAGACAGCGGCGCTTCTTCTGACTTTTGTCGTCGTCATCTCCGCCATTATCATAATGACCGCCTTTGTCAGAATTATCACCCGACCGATCGAATCACTGGTCGAAATTACTGATCAAATTTCTAAAGGTGATCTGAGCAAGGCGGTCGAGATAGAGCGCAGTGACGAAATCGGACTGCTGGCCAAATCGTTTAACCGAATGATTGAATCTTTGAAAAAATCTCAGCAGGAAATTGAAGAATATAATAGAACCCTTGAAGAAAAAATTATTGAACGAACCAAAGAGCTGGAAGATGCTCAGACCCAGCTTATCCAGACTGAAAAAATGGCCGCCATCGGACAACTTGCGGCCGGCGTCGCTCATGAATTGAACAATCCGCTGGGAGGTATTCTGGGTTACGCCCAGTTTAATATTGAAAAAATAGAAAATAAATCGGCTGAGAATATAACCGACAAGGATCTGGATTCATATCGTCGCTATCTGAAGGATATTGAACACCAGACTCGACGTTGCAAGGCTATTGTCCAGAACCTGTTGAAGTTTTCAAGAACCTCGCAGACGATTGACTTTAGCGATACCGATGTCAATGCGGTTATTGAGGATACGCTGACATTTCTGGAACATCAACTGATGATTAACCGTCTCACCCTGAAAAAGAATCTGGATCACAAAATTCCGGTAATTCAGGGCAATCCCAGCCAGTTGCAGCAAGTTTTTACCAATATTCTCATTAATGCTATGCATGCCTCGCAGCCGGAAACAGAAATTACCGTTTCCACAAAATTTTCGCCGCCTTTGGGCGAATATGCTGGGGCCATTGAGATTACGCTAACCGACCAAGGCAAAGGTATCAGCAAAGGAAATTTGAAAAAAATCTTCGAACCATTCTTTACGACTAAGGATGGTTCGAAGATTTTTTTCAAATTTCCTTTGCTGATACCTTTGCCTTGGTCGGAAATTTGAAAAAAATCTT
>CAZJLX010000321.1:0-3714 GCA_964546545.1 uncultured Ignavibacteriaceae bacterium
ATTCCGCCAATGGTTATGGATGGTTGACACTTACGCCTAATTTTAATGTGGTTTCCAGGACACAGATTTTCCGGCAATATTATATGAATTGGTATTTGGTCGATTATGAATATCCCGAAGATTCGGTACCGACATTACAGGTCACAGTACAGGTCAATCATGTCAATCGGCCGCCGCATTTTGTTAATATCGGTTCCGATCAGACCATATACGAAGGAGAATCGGTATTCTTCCAGGTCACCGCATCAGATTCGGATGGAACCGGACCGTATGTCAGGGCTGAAAATTTGCCTGCTAATGCGACCTTTTCCGGGGTATTAAGTTACTCCAAATCGTTTAATTTTATGCCCGATTATACTCAATCCGGCGTCTATCCTATCACATTTATTGCTTCGGATAGCTCAACTAATCCGGTCCTTGAAGATACGGCGATCGTGACGATCACTGTCCTGGAGATCGGAAATCAGACGCCATACTTCATTACCACATTAAGTCCTATTCAAACAGTTGTTCTTGGCGATAATCTCAATAATATTATCGAGGCTTATGATCCTGATATGGAAGCGATCCCGATAACGATAGACAATCTTCCGAGTAATGCCAATTTCCTTGATGCCGGTGGAGGAATCGCGACCTTTAGTTTCTCGCCCGATAACTTTCAGTTAGACTCTATTTATGCGGTAAACTATGTCGTTACCGACCCGCACGGTGCGGCCGACACGCTTTCGACCAGTTATAGAGTGATCCCGCTGCTCAGAGGTGATGCCAATTCCGATACTGATGTAAATGTGCTCGATGTTATGTATCTGGTTAATTTCCTGTATAAAGGCGGACAGGAACCGGCTTCGGATAATGCGGCCGACGTCAACTATGATTCGACAATAAATATTATGGATCCGACTTATCTACTTAGCTTCTTTTATAAAAAGGGTCCACCGCCGCCGGATAACAAATAAATAGACTCTTCAGAGGATATAAATAGCCGTCTCCAAGTGGCGGCTATTTTATTATCCGATAATAACTTTCCTTGATTTCATTGACTTAAAAAACAACTTAATAAATCTTGACAAAATCTGATTATTAAGTTATTATATTATCGCCACGGGGTTTTTGGAAGTTCTAAAAATATGCCCTTTTGGGCTTGGTTCAAATATCTCGCTTGCTGAGATACGGAAAGAGTGATGGTACGATGTACGCATCAAAAGTCGCTCGGTCGGTTATGCGAAGATACTTTTCGAATTGTTGCTTCATGCATTATAAAAAATTATATTAAGTTAAGATAGTAAGACATTAGAACAATGCTTAATTTGGCATTATTGCTACAATCCGAAGGGGGGTGGTGATTTAGGATTAACTAACTAAATTATGACGCCCGTTTATCGGTTTGTCATAAATGTATACCCTTAATTTATTCATCTAGTCAGAGGATGAGTTTAGGGAATAAGTTGGGAACTTTTTTATGGAAAGGAGCAAAAATATGACAAGGAAATTGTCTATTATTTTCATCTTGTCCTTGTTAATCTTTGCTTTTCTTGCAGCTTCCTCTTTTGCAATGGCCCCCGGGGAAAAAGAGAGAGCCTTTAACAGGAAACCGGTCAAAGGTTTGCCGTTGTCGAAACTGGCCGGTAACGAAGAATACTATGGGACGTCAAGTTCTCTTCCCATTGATCAAAGCTTGGGATTTGATGAAAGAGTATCCCTTTCTCCTGGCAAAACTGTTGGATACACAACATATGATTACCAGCATAATGGCCGTATGACGCGACTGGTTGACTGGCGCGGCAGCGATATGGTCCATTTTGCATGGATGAAAAAGGTCGACAGCTGTCTGGACGGTTGTAACCGGGGAACCGCCTATGAGGTTTTTGACCCGAGTGAGGGTGGATTTCTCTTTGAGGGTTCCGGTGGTGGTTGTCACGTGCATGCTTTCCAGGGTGACAATAACATGTCCGGTTATACCGGACTGGATGTTGACACCGAAGGCAAAGTGAACATCTGTTCGCACCACAGATCCGGCCCGATTTATGCCTCGACCGTGTGGTATGATAATATACCGGGCGGCTGTTTCTTTGCTCCCTATACTTCCCGGATACCTGATACAACTGCAGCCTGGTTTAATGATCCTGCGGATGAAACCGAATTTATCTGGCCCTCTCACGAATACCAGGTTTATGACGGAGACACCGTTACACACGTCTTTGCGCAGCAGTCCAAAGACGGCATTCAGCCGCAGTTTATTGCCTATTTCCGTCGCGATGGTTCCGACACATTGGGGACCTGGGATTATCCGCCGGTTATGGTTGATACCGTGATGGATATTGCTCAAATGGTCACTGCGTCGCGGGTTAGCGGCAAAGTGGCTCTGGTTTGGGTTGGTGGCCCGGGTGCAACTCCGGGACATTATGAATCAATTGATCGCGGCTCGCAAAGATTGAATGATTGTTACTATTCCGTATCTTCTGATATGGGTGTCTCCTGGGGTAATACTCAAGGCAATAATCTCGACAAATTCAATATTACCCAGCATGACTCATCTCAGGCCGGCTGGGTGCTTCATACCGATCTGTCCTGTTTGATAGATATGAATGATAATCTTCATGTCATCTGGGATGCGCGCGAATATTCACCCACCCCGCCGCCATCCGGTTCGTACGCTCATTTCTATGGCTGTCGTTTACAGCACTGGTCAGATGATCCTACTCAGGCAGGCGAAATCCGTGTGATTAAGGATGCCAACTGGGATCTTCCTTCACAGGGTAGCTGTCATGGTGGCGCCTGGAATGAAATGTCGATTGTTAAAATGTCGGTATCCGAATGCGAAGGCAAACTTTATGCTATGTTTGTTCAGTATAATGATGTTGCCAATGGTATAACCGATGATTGTCATCTGGATGCGGTCGCCAATGGAGCCTCATCCGGAACAGCCAATGGTGAACTGTACATCTCGGTTTCCGATAATAATGGATTTAACTGGGATGAGGCCCGTAATTTGACTGATTCATGGACAGGTGGATGTGACGAGGATTTGGGTTATGAGTGCGATTCGGATGCCTGGCCATCAATGTCTCGTTTTGGTATGTATGTGGATCCCGCCGATATTGCTGATTGGGATTTTGCCGAAGTCGTTGATCCGTCGGAGGGCGACTATGGCGGGGATTATTATCTCGATATTTTTTATGTAAATGATAAATATCCGGGCGGCTGCGTACAGGATGCCGGCGTCTGGACATTTAACCCGATGAAGTGGTTCCGCGTACCTTGTATTGATCCGGTCCCGAATCCGCTTCTGGCGACGACACCGAGCGAAATCGGTGATCCGACCTGGACCAAGCCGAGTACTCAGCTGGATACGACTATTAAGCTGGAGAACATTGGTAATGCCACTATGTATCTTGATGATATCTCGGTGGTGGAACTTAATAAGCAGGATTGGCTGGAAATCGGCCTCTATCCGGCTTCTGTTTCTCATCTTACACCTAACTACACAGATCTTGATGTTTATCTGAATTACACCGGATATATTACGGCCGGTCCGGTTCGGATGGACGGATATATTGTTATCACCTGGTCTGACGGAGTCGAAGCCCCCAATGTTGACTCCTTCCCGGTCCATTTGATTGTTGCCGATACCGTCCAGTTCCCCGAAACTATGGATATTCGGACCAGTTGCAAACGTTTAGTGTTTGACAACGCCGGTAATCTGGGCAATGAGGG
>CAZJLX010000322.1:0-3709 GCA_964546545.1 uncultured Ignavibacteriaceae bacterium
AAGCATCGGGACTTTGCTGTGATACTCGATATATTGATCGCCCAGTTTGCTTATCAGGATTTGCTCTTCATAACTGGCAATATAATAATAAAATATAATCAAAATAATCCAGATTATAAATGACAGAACCGAAAGCGATAGAATAAGAATTGCCAGACAGAGGACAATCGTACTCAGATACATCGGATGCCGTACTAAAGCATAGATGCCGGTTTGGACCACGGTCAGCTTTTCGCGTCTATTTTCGAAAATCTCTCTGTGCGACATTTTTATCAGATAAAATGAAAATATAAGAAAGGGCAGTGACAGGGGGATTCTGATATACAAAGATATTTCCGAGCGGATCTGTCTCAACAGATTCAGCCATATAAGATCAATAACCAGCGCGACAATAAACAGAAGCACCAGCACAATCTGCCCCAGGTCGCCATATTTATGTTCTCCGGCCAGATCATCGCGGCCGGTATGCCTTTTGATATTATTTTGGTCCGGTTTTTTCATTTCAAAGCTCCCCAGTTAATCACTCTATATAATTATTATGTAATTGTGTGAAAAGTGTTTTGCTAATTTTTCGTTGCCGACAAACCGGCTAACCAGCCGGTGGAAAAAGCGGCCTGAAGATTAAATCCTCCTGTGTCGGCATCGATATCGATAACTTCACCGGCGAAGTACAACCCATGCACCAAACGCGATTCCATAGTCCGGGGATTTATCTCTTTAGTGCTGACGCCGCCGGCGGTGATGATAGCTTCCTCAAACGGACGATAGTCACTTATTGAAAATTGAAAATCCTTGAGCCAGCGGATAAGTCGTTTTCGTTCTTTGGTGGAAATCTGACTGCATATTTTATCAGGATCAATTTTTGTCAATTCCCAGCCGAACGGGATTAATTTGCCGGGTAAAAGGTCTTTTAAAACAGTCTGAAATTTCTTTTTGCCGTTTTTCTCGAAATCCCGAAGTAGTCGCGAATCAAGCTTTTGTTCATCGAGTGCCGGTTTCAGATCGATAGACAAAACAGCCTTGTCTTTTAATCGGCAGGCATCGACAATCTGACGGCTGAGCGACAAAATAATCGGCCCGGACAGGCCGTAATGAGTGAACAGCATTTCACCGAACCTATTGTCCCGTTTTTTTCCGTTTATTATCAGAGTAACTTTTACATTACGAAGAGACAATCCCTGAAGCCGCGGGGCAATGTCGCCGGCTGTTTCGACAGGTACCAAAGATGGTCGTACCGGCACTATAGTATGCCCGGCCGCTTTCGCCAGGCGGTAACCATCGCCGGTCGAACCGGTCGCCGGATATGAGGCGCCGCCGGTGGCGATAATGACAACCTCGGCATTATAGTGCTGCGGACCGACTTGGACGCCTATAACCTGCTTATCTTTAATGATTAATTTATCGACCGATTTATCGGTCAATATTTTTACACCGCTTTTTTGAACCCAACGGACAAGCGATTCGGTTAGATTTTTGGCATCATTGTCGGCCGGGAAAACCCGCCCGCCCCTTTCCAATGCGGTGACAATCTTAAGGCTGTTTAAAAATTCGATTAAATCAGGTGCAAAAAATCGGGCGAAGGCCTGCCGCAGAAATTTATCACCGGCCGAAAAACGTTTTAAAAATTCGGCCAAAGGTACATTGTTGGTAAGATTACAGCGGCCCTTGCCGGTGATACGAAGTTTCCGGCCGGGGCGTTCTTTTTTCTCCAGAATAATCGTTTCGGCACCTGATAGAGCGGCCTGCCCGGCCGCCATCAGGCCTGCCGCCCCGCCACCGATAACGATAACCTGCTTTTTTGACATTCTCCGCTACATTCAATCAAATCGTTTTATGATTGTATTATAAGCTATTATTGCGGCGGTACAATAAATATTTAATTCGCTTTTAAGGACAACTCTTTTTTCCGCATCAGTTCCCGAACGCCATCCTCAAGTTGACTCATATTTTCCACCTCCGAATAAAACAGGGGAGAAGCATCGATATCATTTTCCATATTATGTCTCAAAACTTCACCCAGTGGACCGGGCGGGTCGTACCCGGAAGCAAAAAAGGCAAACATCAGAAGCAGTCCGCACAGGCCGATAATAAATTTAAGCCATCGTCCAATTGTCCGATTCATAATTTACTTTCCGCTCTAAATCGCATTCGGAAAAAAGACCATAAACGCGAGCCATGCGACAAACAGTGTCAAAATCAAATTAAATGATTGACCGACGACATACAGGATCATCGGTTTGCCGCCCTCCATCCGACTGGCCAAATCCCTGAAATTCGATTCCAGACCGATAGACACAAAGGCCAGACAGAAAAACCACCCGCGAAGGATTTTTGTAATTGGATTGATAAAAGTCGACTCGACCAGTTTAAAATCGCCGTTCATGGCTGGAACCACCAAGAATGAGAAAATCAGTGAGGCGGCCACAAAGCCGATAACAAACTTTGGAAAACGGTACCATATTTCCATGGCATTCGGATTCACGCCCGGTTTTCGCTCGACTTTTGTCACCCAGTAAATGGCAATTGCAAAAGCGACCAGGCCGATCAGCACATTCTGAATCATTTTTACCACCGCCGCCACTTTCTCGGCATCGGCACCGAGCATCGAGCCGGCGGCCACCACCGCCCCGGTTGAATCGATTGTTCCGCCCATCCAGGCGGCCCCGAGAATATGATTCATGCCGATACAATTTATGAAGAGCGGCATAAAAAACATCATCAGGACGGTAAATATCAACGTCATACCGACCGCCAGAGTCAAATCCTCTTTTTTTGCCCGACAGGCCGCCGCGGCGGCAATTGCGGCTGAAACTCCACAGACCGAAGTGGCACTGGCGATAATAATGGCCAGAGTTTTATTCTTCATCTTCAGGATTCTAACGGCAAAATAAAACATAAATATAATAACTACCGGGGTAACGATCCAGGCGACCATCAGACCGGGCGCACCGAGCGATAGTATCTTTTTAAAAAGAATCTCCGCACCCAGTAAAACCAGGCCGATTTTAATAAAGAGTTCGGTTTTGGCTCCGGCTTTCAGCCACCCCGGAGTGCCGATTGTGTTGGAGATCAGCAAGCCAACCAACAGCGCCCACATTGCATAACTCAGTCCCCAGTATTTCAGATTCGCCTGATTGGCGAACCAATAGGCGACAATGGCCAGGATAAAGACGCCGATAAAGCCGAGAAAATATTTGGCCGGTTTTTCAGTTCTCATCGCACTAATGGCAATCAAAGTCAAGACCGCCAGGGCCAGCATCAGGAGTAGCAATGGTATAATAATATTCCCGGTTGCGACACCTTCTTTGATTATCATAAACGCGCCGAACGGATCATCGGTCCACTTGCCGACTTTCGGTATTTTGGGGATCCACCGAAGCAGGCTTAACCCGAAAATAATAAAACCGAGCCAGACTGCCCACCAATCTTCATCCTTCCAAAGTTCACTGAGTCCCTTATTCATAATTATATTCCTTTCAAAAAGCTCCGGCAAAAATCTAAAAGGTATAAATTATTTAGGCAATTAAAAAACCCCCGGATTTTCATCCGAAGGTTTAAAAACGGAAAACTTAATATCAGTGAGTATATTATTACAAAATAATTTTAATTTATGCAATCATATATTTTTGAATGAAATTATTTTTTTATATATGACACATTTTGTTTTTATCATGCCCGCGTTGACAATAATGACATTTTAATTCGGTTG
>CAZJLX010000323.1:0-3703 GCA_964546545.1 uncultured Ignavibacteriaceae bacterium
ATGGCTGGTATATATCAAGTTCCGATATATTTGATCTGGTCAACTACAATAAGTACTGCGCCATATTTTCAATCGGTTGTTATGCCAATCGTATGGATGTCAACGATGCCATTTCTGAATATTTTGTTTTCGGGACCGATTCGACCGGAGCCGTATCCTTTACCGGCAATACACGCAGCGGCTGGTTTTATGTCGGCGACCCGATGTCGCTGTCATCGGAGCTGGATTATTACTGGTGGGCGGGGATTTATGCCAACGACCAAAATCGACTGGGTGAGGCTCTGGCTTTTGCCAAAAGTGTCACCGATGTCAATATTAGTCATAGGTATTCGGATTGGACCCTGAATCTGCTGGGCGAACCGGAGATGCCGGTCTGGAGAGCGGGGGCATTTGTCGGTCATTTAACCGCGACCCATGAAACCGAACTTGAGGCTCTTCCGCAGGCATACAATGTTCATGTTGAGATGACATCAGGATTGAATGTCGAAGATGCCTTTGTCTGTCTCTGGAAAGGTGATGAGATTTATCAGAGGGGCTACACTGATGCGACCGGCGATATAAGTTTTGATATTTACCCGACGACAACCGGAACGATATATGTTACTGCAACAAAGGATGATTATTATCCGTATTTGAGCGAGGCAACGGTTAGTGGTAATGTGCCCCCGATCTGTTCTACTCCGGGTGATACCGCATTTTTTCAGTGTATGGCGGCCGAAGTGGTGCTTCCGGTCGGATGCAGCGATTCAGACGATAACCTGGCTTACGGTCCGGTTCTGATGAAAGGAGCGGGTCAGATAATCGGCAGTAACTGGTATTATACACCTGCCGGTGATGACTCGGTGGAGGTAACCATTCGGTGCGAGGATTCGCTCGGTTATTTCTGTGAAACAACTTTTATTGTCCTCTTTGATATCAATGATGCTCCGGTTTGTCAGCTCCCGGCCGATACTCTTGTTTCCCAGATATCGCCTCCGTCAGAAATCGTTTTGCCGCTTGCGATTGAGGATGCCAATGATAATCTGTTGTCCGGCGTAATCGTCGCCGGTCCGGGCGAGATAATCGGCAATGACTGGTGTTATACGCCGGTTAACGATGAAATTATAAATGTCACCATTATATACAGCGATGAATGTAACGAGAATTGTCAGGAAAGTTTTCAGGTTACATACGAAGTGATGACCTGCGGGGATCCCAATGCCGATTTGATCGTGAATATCTTTGATATAACGTACCTGATTAATTTCCTTTATAAAGGTGGCGATTCTCCTGATCCGCTTGTCGCCGGTGATGCCGACGGCAGCGGTGATGTAAATATATTTGATGTTACCTATTTAATTTCTCATCTCTATAAGGGCGGGCCGGCGCCGGTCTGTCCGTAGAGGTAAAAACCTGACAGGGGAGAACATTATGAAGGTTTTAATAATTTTGGCCGCGACGATGATTTTGCTGGCCTTTATGTCGGTTGCGGCGGTCGGGGAAATTGTCGTTGAGCCTGATGTCATGGCGGCCATATTTGCCAATGCCATCAATGAAATGCCCGGTGCGATTTATCTTGGCAATATATCGGAGACGTACACGGTCAATGATATTGAGAGTGCCACGTTATTGATTAACGGCACAATCGCGCCACTGGCAACGTCGATCATAAATGATTATACCGAGATAGAGGGTGATGTCCTGAAGATTGATTTTGATATGGTTCCTTTTGTCAGAGGTTATATACCCTTATGGGATTCGACGGTGCAGAGTTTTTCGGTGACAGGCAGCTACTCCGATGCGACCGAGTTTCTTTTTGAAGGCGAAGTAATAATGCTGGGGCATATTTCGGGTGATGCCAACAATGATGGGATTGTCAATATTTTTGATATCAGCTATCTGCTGGCCTATTTTTTCCTTGGTGGCCCGGCGCCTCGCCCGGCGGAAGCGGCCGATGTTGATGGCAGCGGCGAAATTAATCTGGCCGATGCGACCTATTTGGTGAACTTTTTATATTTTGATGGTCCGGCTCCGGCGGCACATTAAATAATGTGCTCACTCGCCCGCGGGATGAGTTACCGTTATTCTATTATATATCACTCTCGTTCCGGCTATCCGATCACCCAGACGGGCTCTTTCGGGCGATGTCGCTATCATTACGATTCCCAAAATGCTGAAGGCCGGAAGGGCATCGACAGCTCGCAGCAGATTTCTGATCAGCGCCCGTATTAATCCGGGCCTGTTGCCGTTTTCATCTATAACCCGAAGAGTAAACAACCTCTTGCCCGGGGTTGCGCCGAGCAGACCTTCAAGCAAAACAAAGTACAAGACGATTATGACCAGGAATATCAAACATAACGGATCGGTCACGAAGTATCCATAGCGATAAAGATGATCAGAGGCGTTCATAATCCAAACCCCTTTGATTATTCGGGTAAGAGGAAAAAAGAAAATACTCAGAATGATAAAATCAGCGACCAAAGCCAGAAACCGGGGCCATAGAGCGGCATATTGCTGTTGATTTGTTTGAGATGGTTTCATGGCCGTTTTATAGTCTCCGCTTTTAAAATATAAACAGGTTTGTATTATAAATTAGATAGAGTGAGATTTTTTGGCAAACAGAATATTTTGGTTATTGTGTGGCGGACCAATTGATTCGTGTCGGGAGATTGGCATCCTGTTTAGTCCTCCGACAGACTGAGTGTTTGTTTTATCTGTCCGAGCTATTCTTCTTAATACCATAGCCCATTTCAACTTACGGCAAAATGGGTTTGTTTCGCATATTTTAAATATTTCGCACTATCAACTTTGTAGCGAATTTGTAAATTTCCGAAAATAAATGCTGTGCCCGGTTGATCCTCAGATCGACCGGGGGTTCCGGCGAGTCTGAGGACTCGCGCGGCACGCATACGAGTGCAATTATGTCGGTAGCGAATCTGATACATTTTGTAACTGTAAGAATTTAAGAAGCTTATACGCGCGGGTCATCTGGCGGTCGAGACGCATCTCGTATCGCAACAGAGTCATACTGAACGATTCATCTGGGATTGAATTGATCCCGGTTATATTTCTGCGGATGTGTTCTTCTTTTTCCATCTCGATTTCAACCGAATCGTCTTCGCCATGCCGAAAGTGATCGATATCTCGTACTTTATCGACCTCATAGTCAATATCGCGCAGGCGGTGATTGATATTGGCCGTTTCGGCGCGGATGATCCGCCGTGAGCGCCAGAGGCAATTGGCGATTTTTTCGACCAGCCGCGCCTGAAAATCGGTTATAGGCTTCAGCTCATCAATCAGCGATTCAAGCATTTGATCATATTCGTCGGCATCTTCTTTGAGATGAGGCGAATCGATAACAATATCTTTGGTATAAAGACCGTGACGGATCGCATTCCGGGCGACAATTTCTTTACCCTCGTCCGTTTTCGGCCCGACAGACTTTTGGGCATTGAGACGGTTGGCAATGATTTGTTTTTTGCTTGTCGGCATAATTGTACCCTTTATATAAAGAGCCGGAAATATCATTCAACATAGATTTGATATGGATTTTGTTGGCATGAAGATTTGGTGCAATAAGGAACCTACCGCCTATTATTTTATTCCCTTCGCTTTGCTCAGGACTTCGCAGTATCTTCGACAGAGCGGAGGGCGGCCACAGTTTAAAGGGGCAGATGTGGACTGTATAGTATCATAAGATGCTTTACAGTTTGTGTCATGACAT
>CAZJLX010000324.1:0-3688 GCA_964546545.1 uncultured Ignavibacteriaceae bacterium
TGGAGCCGAAAATATCCTTAAAACCGCAAATGTCATCGTACATATATGAGCCGATGTTAGTTTTGCCTATATCGTTATCGACAAACAGGCCAATATAGACATCCTCCAAAGTTCTGTTTTCTATATTACCGATAGAGTAATCCATAATTATGAAATCTTCGGCATAATCATAGGCCCAGGCATAACTTTTCTGTGTCACTTTGACTTTAATTGGCCGATGCAGTCGATTGACATAAGCATCATAACCGGTCAGAGTTTCATCTTCAAGAGTGTCGGTATAAACGGCGATAAAATCTTGTTGCGATACCGAGCTGTCGTACTCGGGCGCCCTCGGGTTGACATTGGAGCGATACTTAATTTCGCCCCAGGGGCATGGCAGCGGCCAGAATTCGCGAACCTCTTCGTTCCACGGATGCAACCCGCTGGGAGTCGAAACCAGTGTATCGCGCCCGACTACGGCCCCGACCCACAATCCGGCCTCATACAGATAAGTTAATTCAAAGCCGGTGGGATAAGTCATCGACGGCGCCATCTCACCGGTCAGCGGATCATAAGGATCCTCTTCAAGAGCCGTCCCTATCATACCGTAATTGGTGATGGTCATTTGCAGTCGACCGATATTATGAACGGCGAACTGAGTACAGGGCGGACCCTCCATTATCTCAGGAATATCTCCGTCATAAGAGCCGGTTTGATACAGGCCGCGACCACCACTGTTTATTGCCGTCAGGAAAAAAATGAGAGTCAGGCAAATGATGCTATGTTTTAATTTCACTTTTTACATCCTATAGATTCTACGAATTACTTTACAAAATGATTACGATTTTACCGATTTGGTTCCCCTTTTCCGATTCAACCGAATAATAATAGATACCGGAAACGACCGCCTGAGTATTTCTCGTAATCAAATCCCAGCTTTCATGCATACAGGTTGGATCTTCCGTATCGCAATTGTGATAAATGGTCCGCACCAGATCGCCATCGATGGAAAATATTCGTATTGTACATTGGTGCGGTAAATTTGTGAAATGTATCGCCCGAACCCGATCGTCCGGTCGGTCGCTGCCCAGACCCTCAAAGCCATTGGCTCGATAATTGCCGTCAAGGCGATATGGATTGGGGTATACGACGACATTTAAATTATTCTCCTCGACCATTTGAACCGAATTTTGCGGATAAGCAGCCACCATATTAATGGTCTGACTGGATTCCAGCGCCTTAAGGTTATGTCCCGGAGAACCATAATCATAAGCGGTTACCGATACATAATATAACCGCGATGGCAACAGGTCTTTGATCCTGTATTGGTATTCAAAATATTTAAAATATCCGTCTTCGGTTAGTTCTTCGGGATAAAACAACTGGGCCGAATCAGGGTTTAGAGTCGAGGGGTAAGGCTCATCGGGGAATCGCTTATGTATCCCAAGCGTATCGGATAAATCTCCGATATTCCAATCCTGAGCCTCAAAGTAATAGATGCTGTCAGGCTCCGTCGCATTGGCGATGCGAAGCGGACTGTCAAGATCATTTACTTCCGGGTTAAAACCATGGCCATAAAGTGCCCACAATGAATCAAGCGTAAAAGGCGGGTCGGTCAAAACCCATTTTCTTTTCGCATATGACCAGGCCCAGCGGTTAAAATCTTTCTTATCCCAGGAATCAAGAACATAAAAACCGCTTTTTGACCGGGATAATGACAAATGAACGCGATAACCTTCGAAATCAAGAAGATTACTGAAAATATCCTTTTTTGTTTCCGACGGCAGACCATTCCACCTGATTATCAATTCACCCTCCAGCAGGCCACTGTAACGAGGAATTACCCGCAGAACCGGCGGATCCGGCGGACGGGCGCCTCTGAAATCCGGCACGCCGTCACCAAGATAGTAAGTTGTGTCGGCCAGTGTATAATCCCAGTAAGAGACTATTGAATCATTGGTAATCGTATCGACAGCCCAGACAGAATCGGTATTGCAGATGCGAAATGGCCCGGCCCAGCCGTTACTGTCGGTATCATAGCCTGGATTATCATAAACCCAGGAGGCCCATCGGGAATTAAGCGCAAGGTCCGAAAAATCCCACTTACTGTAATAAATCTCTGGCTGATATGGGCCGTAATATTTCGAATAGTCATCAGGATTGACATGCAAATCTTCGCCCAGAACCCAGGCAAATGTTACCGGCAAAACCTCGCCCGGGGAGATAAAAAACGGACCGAAAGAAAGTAAATATCGGGCATCGAATCCGTTGGCGATATCTTCGGCATTGGCCGGTCTGGCCCTCCAGCCGGCTCCCGTATTATCCTTGGCGGTGAATAACTGATCATAATCGAATTCCTCGTGCCTCATAACATAATATTTATTGGCATCGCCCAGCGGTGTTCCCAGAATCCCCTTCATATCGCGCCAGGGATCATCCGCCGTCGGGGCTCGGCGCGGACCAAAATCCTCACTTGGATTGTAATTGGTCGCCCACCAATTGAATGTATACTTAAGCGAGTCCGAGGGGGTCCTGACAACCCGGACGCCGGCCACCGACCGGGCCGAATTAGGAGTAAACCTCCCCTGATCATCCGGATCGCCATCGTTATCGGTTATATAGGCGACATTGATTGTATCAAGAAAATCGCAGACCGAACCTTCCACCGGAAAATCTCTTCGGAAGCCGCATAAATCATCGCCGTAACCTTCATCCCCCGTAACCGAAGTATGATGCACATCACCATCGACATAGATGGACATATAGGCATGATTAATATCTTTGCGGCCGATATTTTTAATCGAATAATCAAACAGTATAAAATCCTGAGTATAATCATAACTCCAGGCATAACTTCTTTGTTTGATTTCAATATTTAAAGGCTCGTGGGGTCGGTTATCATTTTGATCCATTTCGACAAAGCGCGGATCAACATAGGTGTCGGTATAGGTAGCTATAAAATCCTGTTCGGATACGGCGCTTTCCGAAAAATACGGGCTGGTTGGTTGAATCGATTTTTTTTCAATTATCCCCCTTGAATCGGGCCAGAACTCTTCCACTTCATAATAATCGTCAATACCAACCGAAACCAGAGTATCGCGCCCGACCACAGCGCCGATCCAAAATGCCCCGACATATAAATGTTCGATATTTGAGCCGCCCGGGAAAATACATGAAGGCGCCTCAAGCCCGGTTTCCGGATCTATCGCCTGTGAAAGATGTCCGGTACCGAATTGGGCGACATTGCTTATTGTCATCCAAACTTCGCCGACATTGTGAACAGCCAATTCGACATTTGGCTGATCATCGCCGGCACTTCTTATTCTGTTGACTCTAACCTGATCGCGGTCAGCCTTGGGCGAGTAATAGGCGTCCAAAGATTGGCCTGTCAACAGCAGAATAATAATCGGGCCGATATATTTTAACATAATTCTTTTTTCATTCCATTTAGTCGCATTGGACAAAATTAATCTATATTTCCTCGATTGGCAAGGTGAATTGGGTACCCCCGATGAACTTGGCCGAATAAATCGGTGAGGTTTGTATCAGCCAAATAATTATTATAAAAGAGCCTGTCTTTTAAAACAGGCTCTTAAAGACTACATAATAATTACAAGTTTACCGATCTGGTTTCCGGATTCGGACTCGACCGAGTAATAATATATGCCTGAAACGACTGCCTGAGTATTACGGGTAATCATATCCCAGC
>CAZJLX010000325.1:0-3674 GCA_964546545.1 uncultured Ignavibacteriaceae bacterium
GGCAGCGGCACTTTTTCCGATACTTCCAGCCTTCTCGTTGCCTATTATCCGACCTCGGTATATGGCGCCGATTTTGACGGTGATAATGATATTGATTTGGCCGTAACCGGAAGTTATCTGGATTCCATGACCGTATTATTGAATAATGGCAGCGGAGCATTCTCTTTCGGCGTACATAGCAGAATCGGGACAGGCGATGCACCGTCGGCGATTGTAACGGGTGATCTTGATAACGATCTTGATTACGATATAATTGTAACCAATATGAATTCCGATAATATTTCGGTATATTTAAACGACGGTGACAGCGCCTATTTCCCATTCTCGATAAATTATCCGGTCGGGGATATGCCGGGTGCATTGACTCTCAGCGATGTCGATGGCGACACTTATGCTGATATTATTGTCACCAACATAAATTCAAACACTGTTTCGGTCCTTATGAATAACGGCGACGGTTCATTCTCGGCGACAGCCAATTACGCCGTCCTGGAGACACCTCGTTCTGTAACGGCCGCTGATTTGAATGATGACACATATATCGATCTGGCCGTGGCCAACTATGATTCCGATTCGGTATCGGTCCTGCTTGGAGTTGGCAACGGTACCTTCCAGACCGCTATAAATTATCTTGCAGGCCATGGTCCCCGCTCGATTAAAGCGGCCGATTTCGATAATGACACTTATATAGATCTGGTAGTGGCCAATCGCCGAGACAATAATGTCTCGCTTCTCTGGAACAAGACGATAAACGAATAATAAAATCGAGAATAATGTTTAGGCCGGATTTTTTTAAAATCCGGCCTTTTTTATGACATATTTTTTAAATGAAATATAATACCAACAGCTTAATATTTCCCCTGGCGGATAATCTTATCAATAACCGCGGCGACAAACTCAGGATTGATCTTGCCGTCACTGATCGTAACCTCCCCCAGTAAATGTCCATTTGAGCCCTTAAGCTCAAGCTTTATGTCAGCTATTTCGTCGGAGACAATATATGGTGCGGGAGAAATAGCTCCGGAACCGACGTCGACCGATCTGTCGGCCGGTGAATCCTGGTGATGTCTTTTTCTGAAATCCTGTTCCGAGTCAATTTCTGTATCCCAGTCTATTTTACCTCTGAATTTTCGACCGCGAATAGATAGATTAATTTGACCCACTCCTCCGGTAATATCAACCATAAGATGGCCGAAGGAAGAAAGGTTTTCCTTGATTGTGTTCAAATAAGGACGACAATACTCTTTATCCGAATATTTTGATTTAAACATCCGTTCCATATTATTGATTGCAATAAGGCTATCCTGCATTTGATATTCATCGGTCAGTATAATCGTCCAAGCCGGGATATTTTTTATCTCAGAAGAGATAAGTGATTGCCGGACATCCGGTGAGCCGCAACAGGAAAAAGTCACCGCCATTATAAAGATAAAAAGTAAATTTAAGAATAATCCGCCCCGATACATATTTTCCTCCTTTTTTACTCCTGACAATTAAAATTAATCAGATAATTCTGATCTGGCAAGTCATTTAATTATATGACTTTGGGCAGTATCCATACCGACAATAATGGATATACCATTCAATTAATAATTGCCATTTTATCTTATTGACATTAATTCCCGAAAAACCTATCCTTCAATTTCAAAGTAAGAATAGGACCTGAATAATGCTTAGATTAATTGGCACGGATGGCGACCGGCTTTTCTCTTACCTGCTGGAGCCCGGTTCATATATAATAGGCCGGCACAAGGAAAGCGATATCCCTATTCCCCATCGCACCGTATCCCGTCAGCACGCCCGAATTGAAATTGAAAAAAATGGCCAACTATGCCTGTTGACCGATCTTGGAAGCCATAATGGCACTTTTATCAATGGTGTCAGGATTGAAAGCCAAACAGAGATTAAGACTAATGATAAAATTATGTTTGGACATACTGAATTTCATCTGTCCTCCGATGATTCGGCTGATACGGCGCCGGTCGTGAGTTCCCGGACAAAACTGACCGATTATAATCCGGAGAAATCAATTTTTTTGTCAATCGATGAGGCGCTTCAGCCATTGCCCAAAAATGTAACAGATCGACCGGAACTTTTGCCAACTATTTTCGAGATGGCCAGAATGCTCAGTCGACATGAACCCAAAGGGACAATGCTAAACAGATCGCTGGAATTGATTGCCCGTCTCGTTCCCAGTGATAGGCTGGCTATTTTGACCGTCGCGCCGGAGCAGGATGAGGTTTTTGTCGCCGCCACTCTTCTTCCGGGAGGCAAGAGTCCGGGCGAATTTACGCTTTCCCGAACCATTGTCAATGAAATTATGAGTAATAAAAAATCGATTCTGATCAGTAATCCCTTGGAGGATGATCGTTTTGCCGGTCAGCAGTCAATTATTATGTCGGAGATGAAATCAGCTATTGCGGTGCCTCTCTTCGATGAGGGCAAGGTGTTGGGTATTTTATATGCCGATACGACTAATCCGCTGCACAGCTATACCGATGACTATCTTCGAGTAATGGCCGCATGCGGTAATATTATTGCCTCAAGGTTATTAAATTATGAATTGATGGCTGAACGGCAGGAGCGGGAGATAATAGATGCCGAGTTGAAACGGGCCTCTATGATTCAGAGAAAACTTCTGGTGCTCAATCCGCCCCAGATTGACGGCTTCAATATCTGCGCCTATCAAAAGCAGTCCCGATCGGTCGGCGGTGATCTCTATGATGTCAAACTCCTGCCGGATGGTCGCCTGCTTTTTTTAGTGGCCGATGTTTCCGGAAAAGGTATGGGTGCGGCGCTCCTGATGACCAATATTATAGCCTCGTTTAGAATTCTTTATGACAATGAAAATTTATCCTTGACCAAAATCGTCGAAAGAGTTTCGATACAACTTCATAAATATACCGATCCGGGTGATTTTGCCACGCTGTTTATCGGCCTGATAGATCCGGCCGACAAAAAAATATTGTATCTTAATGCCGGACATAATCCGCCCGTTATAACTCGTCGCGAGGGAGGCTGCGAATATTTGGAAGCCTCCGGTTTCATGATCGGGGCTTTTGATTTCGGCCAATGGGAGGAGAATTGCTGTTTGCTGGGCAAAGGTGATACGCTTTGTGTATATTCTGATGGAGTCAGCGAGGCCGAATGTTGCACCGAAGAACAATATGGTGAAGAGAGATTATGCAGGCTTCTGGCAGATACGGTTGGAATGGATGCCAAAAATATTGTCGGGCAAATTATGAAAAATCTCGATGAGTTTACCGGCGATACGCCGCAATCCGATGATATAACCATGCTTATTATAAAAAGGGATGAGTAAATATGTTTGAACCGGAACAAATGTTCGGTCATTTTAAGATTATCCGCAAACTGGGCGAAGGCGGCATGGGTATGGTTTTCCTGGCGGAAGATCAAAAACTGAAGCGTCACGTGGCGCTGAAAATTCTGCAGGCTGATTTTTTTGACAATCCGGATCGGCTCGCCCGTTTTATCCGCGAAGCCAAAATGGCCGCTCAGATATCGCATCCCAATGTCATGGCCATTTATGATTTGGATAAAGCCGTTGATGAAAAAACCGGACGGGAATTGAACTATATTGTCATGGAAAATATCAGTGGCGATACATTAACAAATTACCTGACCTCACGTTCGCCCGGAATCCAGGAACTGCT
>CAZJLX010000326.1:0-3670 GCA_964546545.1 uncultured Ignavibacteriaceae bacterium
ACTATGCGCCAGTACGCCGGATTTGGCACCGCCGAGGAAACCAACAAGCGTTTTCGCTATCTTCTTGAGCGAGGCCAGACCGGCCTTTCGGTCGCTTTTGATCTGGCGACTCAAATCGGCTATGACTCGGATCATAATTTGGCACGGGGTGAGGTCGGCCGCACCGGCGTGGCGATCGATTCGCTGGCCGATATGGAAATCCTGTTTGACAAAATTCCTCTCGCCGAGGTGTCGACCTCGATGACTATCAACGCCACGGCGGTAATTTTGCTGGTCATGTATGTCGCGGTTGCGAAAAAACAGGGCGCCAGGCCGGAGCAGTTAGCGGGGACAATTCAGAACGATATCTTAAAGGAGTTTATAGCCCGTGGAACCTATATTTTCCCGCCGCGGCCGTCGATGCGAATAATCACCAATATTTTTGCTTATGCCGAAAAGGACCTGCCGAAATTTAATACAATATCGATTTCCGGTTATCATATTCGGGAGGCCGGTTCGACCGCCGCCCAGGAAATCGCTTTTACTCTTTCCAATGCGATGGCGTACGTCGATGCGGCACTGCAGACCGGACTAAATATCGATACTTTTGCTCCACGACTGTCATTTTTCTTTGCGGCGCATAATAATCTTTTCGAGGAGGTCGCTAAATTCCGCGCCGCCCGAAGAATCTGGGCTAAAATAGTCCGGGAGCGATATGGCGCCAAATCGGAAAAATCAAAACTGCTTCGGTTTCATACCCAGACCGGCGGTTCAACATTAACCGCGCAGCAGCCGGAGAATAATATCATTCGGACAGCCATGCAGGCGCTGGCGGCGGTGTTGGGTGGAACGCAGTCGCTTCACACCAATTCCTTTGACGAGGCGCTTGCTCTGCCGACCGAAAAGGCGGCCGAAATCGCCCTCCGTACCCAGCAGATTATCGGCTATGAATCGGGTGTGACCGATTCGGCCGATCCGCTTGGCGGTTCATATTATGTCGAATATCTGACCGATGAGCTGGAGAAAAGTATAATCGCCATTATGGATGATATCAAACTGAAGGGCGGTTCAATTCCCTGTATCGAAAGCGGATGGTTCAAAAATGAAATCGGCAAATCGGCGTATAAATATCAAAGAGCCATAGAAAATCTGGATTCGGTCGTCGTCGGTGTCAATAAATTCGAAAGTAAAAGTAAACATAAATCTGATATTCTGGTGGTCGATCCGGCGCTTGAAGCACAGCAAGTGCAGCGATTGACCGAGTTGCGAAAAAATCGAGATAACAACAAAGTGCAAAAATCGCTGGAGCAGTTAAAGGAAATCGCGGGGGGCGAAGATAATATCGTTCCGGCGGTTATGGAAGCGGTCGAAAATTATACCACAATCGGTGAAATATCGGATTGTTTAAGAAAAAGCTGGGGAGAATATCATGAAACTTTATAGTCTTATTATTTTTGCCTTTTGTGCGAGTCTGCTTTGTGGGTGCGGAAGTGAGACGGAAAAAACGAAACCTGATGCAAAAAAGGAAATAATATCGGACAATTCGGATGAAGCCGAGATACAGGCTATGATTACCAACTATTTTGACCGGGTCAAGGAAGGGGATAAAACCGTACTGTATGAAAACGAATTCAGCTATTACACAGACGAAAAATCACTCGATGAATATATGGAGCTGTCCAAGGTGCTGGATTATAAGTACGATACGTTGGGAGGGGTTTTTGTCGACAGTATCAGAATTATGAAGGATTCAGCCTGGGTCTGGGTGAAGGTTGTCTACAATTCGGCCGACGGCAGTACGAAAGAACGACCGTACCGGCTCAAGGCTTATCGTAACCGGGGACGCTGGATTCGACCGTACTTATCGCACTGGGATGATGAATTTGATTATCTGGAACAGATCCGAATCTATGATTCAGTCACGGCGGCTGAGGAAGGCCATTAGAATATTATGTCAGATATTGCTCATATCGGAATCGCGGTCACCGATCTCGACAAGGCGATCAAAATCTACAGTGATATTTTCGGATATCCGCCGGCGGAGATTGAAGAGGTCCCAGATCAAATGGTAAAAGTGGCGATGTTTCAAACCGCCGACGATCCTCAATCCGGTCATCTTGAACTTCTAAGCCCGACCGATGAAAGTAGTCCGATTAAAAAATATCTGGATAAACATGGCGAGGGACTACATCATCTGGCGTTGCGCGTGGAAAATATCAGCGCCAAGCTTGATGAGTTAAAAAAACTTGGCTATCGGCTGATAAATGAACAGCCCCGTATCGGTGCGGGTGGCAAAAAGATTGCCTTTATGCATCCCGGCTCAACCGGCGGTGTTCTTTTGGAACTTCAGGAAAAATAGCTATTTTTCGATTTTAGAGCGGTTTTCCCGCGGATGGCCGCAACGGGAGCAAAGACTTTTGTCGATATGATTACTTTTGCGGCAATTACTGCATCGCCAGAAATTACTGGAATCCCGACCCAGCGGATTGTTCGATTTTTGTATCCGTCGGTTGCGCGAATAAAAGAAAACAGTCAGCGCCAATATCAGAAAAATCAGCAGGTATGGTGTTATGCTTCTTTTTTTATATAACTGTTCGGCAAATAAATCAGTCAGCCGAAATGACTGCATAATTAAGTTTATGTCGCCCTGTACCGTTTCAAAATAATTTTCCGGTGAGATAACGACTATCAGATATAATGTCTGATAGCCGCCGACTCGGCGGCCGATATAACCGCGCGTGTTTTTATAGATATATTCGCCGTTGTTGACATAATGCTCGGTGAATTTTTGCTCGAAAATTGCTATTCCGGAATCTATGGAAAATTCGAATATTTGATCCGGCGCCGTTATCAGGCCCATATCCTTATACAACCCGGCAATCGCTTCATTAAGTTCCCCATCGGAGCCGATCTGCGAAACCGGATCGATATCATATCTGATTATCTTGATCCCGCAGGAGTTGTTATCGAGATTGATCAGATTAACCCGGTCGGTTTCGGTGCTGTCAAGCAGCCAGCCGGATGGCAATAAAAAGCAAAAACCGAGATCAGCCCGGCATATCTCATTTTGCGCGTTTATCCCGGACGTAAAAATAAGGCAAAATATTAATATTATGAATATAATCTTCATCATATATCTTATCGGAAGATAACTTCAGATAATCAACAGCATATTATTTCGGTTTGCCGAGCGCTTTACGAGCCTTGTGAAACGATTTGACAGTCGGCTTTTCAAAATCGTCCATCAGACTGCCTATTATCTGTCCGGTGGCGAACCGAATAAATTCATCCTTGCCGAGAGCCGGGCTGTACATAAACGAATGCCCCTCTTTCTCGCGGGTCAGTATTTTCCGCAGACAGAGGCGGTTTAAAACGGTCATTATTGTCGTATAGGCATATTTTGTCTCGGTCTCGATTGAATCCCGTCGTCTACTGAAGGGTTTTGTCTTTTCGCTTTTTCGATTGATAAGATAGAGCGCCCGTTTGACAGTCATCGGGCCGTTGGCCCAGATGAGTTCGAGAAGCCGGCTTTCGAGTTTCCCGTAAAATTTTTCCAGACCATCATTTTCCGGTCGAAAAATAATCGAGATGTTATTCTCTTTTTTCATCCCTTATTGCGTCTGCGTTCGAAAAGCATCTCGGCGCCGAGGGCAATTAAGATAATCGGGAAAAAGTAATCCCAGAATCCGCC
>CAZJLX010000327.1:0-3654 GCA_964546545.1 uncultured Ignavibacteriaceae bacterium
AACCTGGGAATGCAAGCTCCAAAGGCTTGTGTCTTACCACTTGACGACACCCCAGAATATCTTATCCTCTTACGTACTTTCCTTCGATTTTAACTCTTCTTCATAAGCATTAAGAACCGTATTCTCGATTAATCGTCGCATATCATTATTAATCGGATGAGCCACATCCTGATGCGTACCATCCGGCCTTCGCCGGCTGGGCATCGATACGAAATATCCTTTTGTGCCGGCGATTATTTTCATTCCGCGGATCACGAAAGCGTTGTCAAACGTCACGTTAGCAAATCCCTTTAGCTTTACTTCATCCCGCAAAATAATACGAACTTCGGTTATTTCCACGCTTTTCCTCCCCCCAACAACTCTCCAGGCGGTCATTGGAATTCAAGCGGGCAGGGCATTGGATGCTCCACCGAAATGTGCCAACCCCTTTTGGCCAGGTCCTCAAACAAAGCAACATCCGGCCTACCCTTAAATAAACCAAAAACTGATGGTCCGGAACCGCTCATGCGGGCTAGCGCAGCTCCGGCGTTCCTTAAATTTTGTTTAATCTCCTCCAATTCTTTGATCGAATCGTGTTGGACCGATTCAAAATCGTTGCCTATCTGACCCAAGTGCGAAATCAGCTCCGCGAAGGTCTTACTGTACCGCAACTTAAAAGAATCATTCTCGCTTGTCAAGCCCAAATTGAGACGAGCATAGCTATCACCGGTTGATATTGAAATATCAGGTACTATCAACGCGATAAAATAATCCTGCGGAAGCCTTATATTCCTGATATTTTCGCCTCGTCCGGTGACTTCGGCCTGACCGGAGGAAAAGAAAAAAGGAACATCGGAACCAATCTCCAAAGCCAGCTTAGACATCGACGCAGGACTTAAACCTAAGCCAAAAAGTCTGTTCATACCAAAAATCGTCGCGGCGGCATCGGATGAACCTCCACCCAATCCGGCCGAAACAGGTATATTTTTTTCCAGTTCAATATCAACGCCACCGTCCAGACCGAATTTTTTATCGAGCAAATTCGCGCTTTTGACAATCAAATTTCTGTCATCGAGCGGTAAGTCTATATCGTTGACGATCCTTAATCTGTTGCCGAGCCGACTCTTTTTTCTTATAATTAAAAGATCGCAGAGACTGATGGTCTGAAACCAGGAATAGATATTATGATATCCATCATCTCGTTTCCCAAGAACCTTTAAAAAGAGATTAATTTTGGCCGGAGCCTTTAGTTTTATTTCTTCCATTTTGCCTTTATTTATTGTCTTTTCCAAGCCGCTGTAAAACACCAAATAATTATACAAAAAATCAATAAGCCACAAATGATAATGCAAACGGTAAGAAATACAAAGCAAATAATGATTCCCGGCTAAATATCGGTTGACAATTCGAACCGCCGAAGCTTTTTTAAGTCCTAAAATAGAATCCATATATTTAAGGAGAATAATCATGGGAAAATCATTGGCAGAAAAGATTCTCTCCGATCACCTGGTAACGGGCACAATGGAACCCGGATCAGATATCGCAATAAAAATCGATCAGACCTTAACCCAGGATGCGACCGGCACGATGGCTTATCTTCAGTTTGAAGCGCTTGGGCTAAAAAAAGTTAAGACCGAGGTTTCAGTTTCATACGTGGATCATAATACGCTTCAGGCCAGTTTTGAAAATGCCGACGATCATATCTTTTTACAAACGGTTGCCTCCAAATATGGCATATTTTTCTCTCGTCCCGGCAATGGGATATGTCATCAGGTTCATCTGGAACGATTCGGCGTTCCGGGTAAAACATTACTGGGTTCGGATTCACATACTCCGACATCCGGCGGGGTCGGTATGATTGCTATTGGCGCCGGGGGACTTGATGTGGCGGTCGCTATGGGCGGCGGACCCTTTTATTTAAAAACACCGGAAATTATAAAAGTCAATCTAAAAGGCCGTTTGCGGCCCTTCGTATCAGCCAAGGATGTTATTCTGGAGGTTCTCAGAACGTTGACCGTCAAAGGCGGCGTCGGTAAAATTATCGAGTATGGCGGACCGGGCGTGGCGACCTTATCGGTCCCGGAACGGGCGACGATTACTAATATGGGTGCCGAACTCGGTGCGACAACTTCTATTTTTCCTTCGGATGACAGAACCCGCGAATTTTTAAGCTGGCAGAAACGGGGTCGTGATTATCGTAAGCTTGAGGCTGATCCGGATGCCGAATATTCACATGTTATTGAAATCAATCTGACCAAACTTGAGCCGTTAATCGCTCAGCCGCATTCGCCTGATAATGTCATTGAGGTGAGGCGACTAAAAAAAATAAAAGTAAATCAGGTTTCTGTCGGAAGCTGTACCAACTCATCGCTGTCGGATTTGTTAATCACCTCCAAACTGCTTAAAGGCCGCAAGGTGCATGATACTGTCTCGATGACTATCTCCCCCGGTTCGAAGCAGGTCTTTACGGAGATTGCCGGCGACGGCGCTCTGGCTGATATCATTGCTTCCGGGGCGAGAATTCTGGAATCGGCCTGCGGTCCCTGTATCGGAATGGGTCAGGCGCCCAATACCAACGCAGTATCGATCCGGTCGTTTAATCGCAACTTCCTCGGCCGCTCGGGGACGAAAAGTGCTCAGGTATATCTGGCCAGTCCCGAAACCTGTGTCGCATCGGCGCTCAAAGGATATATTGACGATCCGAGGCACCTGGACAAATATCCCCGTATCAAATTGCCCAAGACGATAAAAATCGATGATTCGGGAATTATACCGCCTTCTAAAACACCCGCGCGGGTTGAGGTGGTGCGCGGACCCAATATTGCTCCCCTGCCTCTCAATAAAGAAATACCGGAATCATACGAAGGTGAAATTCTTCTGAAAGTAGGTGATAATATCACGACCGATCATATTATGCCGGCCGGGGCCAAGATTCTTCCGCTTCGTTCCAATATCCCCTTGATCTCGGAATATGTTTATAACGTCGTCGACCCGGAATTTTCCAGCCGGGCCAAAGCCAAAGGCGGCGGCATAATAATCGGCGGCGAAAACTATGGTCAAGGCTCCTCTCGGGAGCATGCCGCACTGGCCCCGATGTATCTCGGTGTCAAAATGGTCGTGGTAAAATCCTTTGCCCGGATCCATCTCGCCAACCTGATTAACTTCGGCATTCTTCCGGCCACCTTTGCCAATCCGAACGATTACGATAAGATCAGTCAGGGTGATATATTTGAAATACCGGGTCTGAAAAAGACAGTTTTGAACGGCAACTCGCTCGAAGTATTGAATAAAACCAACGGTGTTACCTACACTTTCGGTATCAGCCTGACGCCGCGTCAGCGTAAAATTATTTCGGTCGGCGGACTGCTCAATTATACCAAAGCGGGGGGAAAATAAAAATGACCGATGAAACCGCATCGGTGACCGAAAAAAAAACCGCTTTTTATGAATATCATATAAAGGCCGGGGCCAAAATGGTTCCGTTTGCCGGGTATATAATGCCGATTCAGTACCGGAGTATAACCGAGGAACATCTGGCGGTCAGAGAAAATGTCGGCCTTTTTGATATTTCTCATATGGGCGAATTCGAGGTTTCCGGTCAGGATGCACTGCCGTTTATTCAAAAGATGACCGTTAATGACGTCTCGAAATTACAACCGGGGGATATTCAATACA
>CAZJLX010000328.1:0-3647 GCA_964546545.1 uncultured Ignavibacteriaceae bacterium
AATACCATCGCTATGCATTCAATTCATAATAGGCGCGATGGACGATCTCTTTGATATTATTCCCATCTATTTTAATACTTTTAAGTCCAATCCAGTTATCCACCTCTTCCCCCTCACGTATTCCGAGAACCGCTGATAAATGATAATTATCGCCCGAAACCTGCGAATATACGCCCAGCGGAAGCGAACAACCGGCATCGAATTTCTGAAGCAGACCTCTTTCAAGAGCCACCTCTTTGGTGGCCTGCTCGGAATTCAATTGCGAGATAAACTGTTCGACGCGCTCGTCATCCGATCGAATCTGGATTCCCAAAACTCCCTGCGCCGGGGCGGGGAAAAATATTTCCGGCTCCAGAAGAATAATCTCAAGATCGGACAGGTCAAGATTCAACCGCTTAACGCCCGCCGCCGCAATAATAATCCCATCATATTGACCCTCCCGCAGTTTATTGACACGGGTTGGGATATTACCGCGTAAATCTTTTGTTATTAATGATGGCGCTAGATGTGCAATCTGGCATTTACGTCGGGTCGAACTGGTGCCGATAGTACCGTCAGGTTTGATCGGTAAAACAGATTCACCACTTTTGGCCGATTTATTGATAAGCAGCATCTCTCGTCGATCGGCTCGAAAACCGACCGCCCCCAGTTTGAGACCCTCCGGTTGCGTTGTCATCAAATCCTTCAGCGAATGGACGGCCAGATCGATATCGCGATTTAAAAGTGCATCCTCAAGCTCTTTGGTGAAAAAACCTTTACCCTCCATTTTATCAAAGGATAATTGATCGAATTTATCACCCGCCGTTTTGATAATTTTTATTTCAACCGAACAATCCATTTCACGGATGAGGATATCCCGAATAAAATCAGCCTGATATAAGGCGAGGTCGGAACCCCGCGTTCCAATGATAAGATTGGGTGAGGTCAAATCACTTTCCCGTTAACCGCGCTGATATTGTCGAGACTTATCTCGGATTTTTCTGAGATAAGCTGACTTGAAAGTCTCCGAATCGGACCAAATGAAGATTGGCCGATTAGTTTGGTGACCAGATTAATCACCGCGTCCTGCTCTTTTTTCTCCAGCGATTTAACCCGGTTGGAAAAGAGATCATTAAGCGCTTGCTGAGCCAGCTCGATGGATTCCTGATAACTGTCCCGGAAAATCGGTTTTAAAGAAACTTCGACCCGTTGGGAGAGAAATTTATTAACCGCCTCGCGGACAATTTCATTCGCTTTGCCGGCCTCAATAAATTTCTGTCGTAGATTACCCTGCCCCTTACTCTTTAAATACGGTATATCAACCATTATTATCTTTTCATGCCCGACAAAATCAAGCGAAAAATCACGCGGGACAGCAAGGTCAACACAGATAACTTGAGAATTTTTATCGGCTAACATATTCAGGAAATCAGAATCAAAGATCGGCTCAACCGCCGCGGTCGCCGAGACAATAGCATCGACTTTTTCAGGATTCGCCCGGAAGTCTTCAAGGCTGACCGCCCGCGAATTGAATTGCCTGGCCAGTTTTTCCGCTTTTTCCAAAGTGCGGTTGACAAACAGAAGTTGAGCCTTAAGTGATTGGCTTATATATTTGGCCATCTTCTCCTGCATCGGACCGGAACCAACCAGAGCAATAACAGGATTGTCGCGAGTGGCGAGATTTTCGGATAGTTCATTGGCGGCCAGTGAGGCCATCGATAACGAACCGGCGCCAAGCTCAGTCTGTGATTTAATTTTACGCGCCACAGCCAACGCCTCGGAGGCCAGTTTATTAAGAGTTTTTCCGGCCAAACCCTCATCCATTGCTTCCTGATGCGCTTTTTTCATCTGTCCCATAATCTGATTTTCTCCCATCACTAAGGATTCCAAAGAGGAGGTCGTTCTAAATAAATGCGTGATCGCCTCTTTACCCCTGAAATGATAAAAATCATTCGGGAAAAAATCTATATTTTTTTTGTCCGCGAAAAAGAAATCTATCAGACGATGTAAAAGTTTGGTTTCCGATATCGGGTCGGAAACGGCATAAATGAATTCCACCCGATTACAGGTGGACAGGTAAATCAGTTCATCAAGGCCCATACGACTCTTAAGTTTCTGCAGAACAGCCGGTTTCTCATCACGGTCAATTGTCAGACGTTCCAGAAGCGGATGATTCTGCTGCCAGATTGAAGTACCAATTATCCCGAATTTCATAAGCAGATGCCTCTTTCCGCGGTTTTCCCTGATTTTCCGCTCTCTATCTTGGCGATATAATATCGTCTATTGAAATATAAATGTCACGGTTTTGTCACAGATTGAAAATATTTCAAATTTTTTAGATTATTTATGAATCAGCGGAAATCATTTACCGGCCGGAGTAAATTTATAGCCGACCCCTCGAATAGTATGAATATAGATCGGTGCGGCCGGATCAGGTTCGAATATTTTGCGCAGCCGAACAATAAAATTATCGACCGTCCGATTTGAAGGATAAACGTCATAACCCCAGACAGCATCAAGGATCATGTCCCGATTGACAACCTCATCCTTATGTTCGGCCAGAAACTTCATTATCATACATTCTTTCTGAGACAGTTTAACCTCCCCGAAAACACCCAGCGCCATATATGAATTAAAATCAACCCGGTAATCGCCAAATGTAAACCGGCTTTCCGATAAAGGGCTGGAGCTATACCAGGTTTGGCGCCTGAATATGGCCGCCACCCGAAGAAGCAATTCCTTAAGAATAAACGGCTTTGTAATATAATCATCACCGCCCGCCAATAATCCGGCGACCCGATCATCATTTCTATCACGGGCGGTTAAGAATAGTATCGGTATCCGTCCGGCTTCATCCCGGATTGTCCGACAAACATCAAGTCCGTCCCGGCCCGGTAACATTATATCAAGCAGAATCAGATCAAAATTCCCGCCCCGCCAGAGTTCAAGTGCGAAATTGCCGTCCGGCGCGATCACAGTCTCATATCCTTCCGCTTCCAGATTCAACCGCAGACCATCGGCAATATGTTCTTCATCTTCAACGATTAATATGCGTCTTTTCATTTTTCTTTCAGCGGCAGAGAAATAATTATTGTTGTCCCCCTGTTTTCACCCGGCGAGGAAGCTGTCACCGTGCCATGATGCGCCATGATTATTTCACGCACCAGATAAAGCCCCAATCCTGTTCCTTTCACCATATGCGTACTGCTGTTACCGATACGATAAAATCGGTCAAAGATACGACCAAGTTCCGCTTTCGGTATACCCAGTCCCTTATCGCTGATATTAATCACCGCCTTTTGATGATCTTTTATCAGGTTTATTCTAATAATTCGTCTGTTAGGTGGCGAATATTTTATCCCGTTTTCTACAATAGACCGAATCGCCCGACCCAGCTCAACATAATCTGACAGGACTAAAACATCTTCTTCAAGATGAGTAGTTATAGTGACATTCATACTTTTTATATATGTATCCATCTCCATAAGATAATCTTTAATATCCTGCTCAAGATTTGATTCGGTCAGATTCAACTGATAATCCCGGCGACTAAAACGCCCCGCCTTGAGGACATCATCAACCATATTCTCAAGACGATCGCAATCGGCCAGCATATTGTCATAAAGCTGTATCTTTTTGTTATTTTCTACTTTACCCGACTGGAGTGT
>CAZJLX010000329.1:0-3631 GCA_964546545.1 uncultured Ignavibacteriaceae bacterium
CAGTTTTAGTAGTGCAAGAGCCGTTCGCTCCTGTCAATTTTCTTAAAATCTATGATAGAGCGCTAATTGAGCAATAAAAAACCCGCAATTCGCCGGATAAAATAAGTGGCCCCAATATCACTCTCCCCAGACTTTGGCAAGCTCCCGATTCCCGATTCGACCCGAACTCGCTCTGTCCATCAAAAACTGCCGGTTGGTAATTGCTTTTTGGGTGGCTCCATCGACCCGCATGCCAGGAGCCATTGCCGATCTCTTATGATGGTAATAAGCCATTCTGATGAAATCCGGGACTCGCCCAACCAACAAGTCAGATACATGATCGTCGGCATCTTGAAGGGAAAGTTCGTCGCATACGATTTATCGGATTATGTCTGCTATTTAAAGAAATAACAAGTATGCTTGTATTTAAATTTGCCTTGGATAGTCAATCTTGGTATATTGCCCGTTACTGATTAAGATCAGATCGACGACTGAGGCACTGATAGGCATGATATTAAAGAGTATTATCTTGGCCGCATATGCTTTGACCATCATATTGGTGGGCTTGGCCGGACTTCGTAAAACGCAATCATTTTCCGATTATTTTCTCGGCGGCGGTAAGGTCGGGGCCTGGATGACCGCTTTCACTTACGGCACCGCCTATTTCTCTGCAGTGCTGTTCATCGGCTTTGCCGGCAAGGTCGGTTGGAGTTTCGGCATCTCGGGACTCTGGATCGCTTTGGGCAATACTCTGATCGGAGTCCTGGGAGTATGGTGGTTACTGGGGCCAAGAATCAAGCGCATGTCGGTGGACTATGGAGTACAAACCATCGGAGAATTTTTCGAAAAACGCTATCATAGCCCGTTCCTGAAGTTAGTTGCATCAATCTGTATTTTTGTCTTTTTTATTCCGTACTCCGCCGCTGTTTTTATGGGCTTGTCTTACCTGTTTCGTTCAACTTTCGGTATTGACTACACCATGGCTCTGGTGCTAATGGGCAGTTTCACGGCTATATATCTGGTGATGGGGGGCTACAAATCGATTACCATGATAGACGTTATTTTCGGCATTATTATGATCGTTGGCGTGGGCGTGTTGCTCGGGAGCATACTGCATGAAGGCCACGGCCTGGCCAATATCCTTGACGGCCTCGCCGCTATTAATCCGAAATTAGTTGCTCCTGTCGGCCCCCCGGGTTGGTGGCCGCTGTTCAGCCTGGTGTTTCTGACCAGCGTGGCTCCTTTGGCCATGCCTCAACTCATACAGAAATTCTACGCCATTCGGGATGACCGCGCCATTCGTATCGGGATGTTCGGCTCGGCGGCCTTCGCCCTGCTGATAACAGGTATCGGTTACTTTGCAGGCATTGCCACGCGATATTTCCTCACTCCCGAAAACGCTCCCATGGCGTTTCACCAAGGAGTCCCGATTTACGACGCCCTGATGCCGGAACTTCTTACTCGTATCATCCCTGAGGCTCTCTCGGTGCTGATGCTACTGCTTATTTTGTCGGCCTCGATGTCCACACTGGCAGCTCTGGTGCTTATCTCCAGCTCCGCTGTCGCCAAGGATTTCTATGCCGGTTTCGTCAACCGCTCTGTGTCCGATGCCGGATTGACCAAGCTGATGCGCCTTCTTAACGCCGCCATCGTTATTCTTGCTGTAGTTATGGCCTACTACCGGCCCGCCTCGATAGTGAGTATTCTGGGAATCTCGTGGGGCGCTATCGGAGCAGCCTTTCTGGGACCGTTCGTTTGGGGTCTGTTCAGTAAACGGGCCAGTCGAGGCGGTGCGATCGGGTCTTCTCTCATCGGACTGAGTGTCTGTCTGATTTCGTATGCCACAGGAACCGACTCACCTCAGGCCGGAACGCTGGGTATGTTGGCGTCGTTAGCTCTCACGCCGATATTAAGCGCCGTTTGGCCAAATCCAAAAACGACGAATGTGAGCCGAGCATGATTTCCAGGAGTTTCCTGTTTGCAGTCCTCATGTTTATGGCTGCTACCTCGTCGTCATGGGCAGGCAAACTCAACGAGCATTGGACACTTATGTTTAGCGAACGGTTTCGTCTGGAGACCTGGGACAATGCCATCAGTCTTGACGAGACCGCTAAAAACTCGTACACCTACACCCGTAATCGTACACAATTGGGAGCAGCGTGGTCACCTTCGCCAAGCACTGTTATCGGGTTGCGCCTGGCCAATGAGTTTCGCTACTATCTGGCGCCCACGGATATTGATTTCCATCTGAACGAGGTCATAGTTGATCAACTTTACTTGAAAACTAACCTCCCGTGGTATCAACCGATGACCTTCACTCTCGGTCGGCAGAATATCGTGTTGGGCGAAGGTTTCATTGTATTGGAAGGCCATCCGCTGGATGGTTCTCGATCCATATACTTCAATGCCGTGCGACTCGACTGGACAATCCACCCTGACCACCAGTTGATCGCTTTTGCCAGTCGTCAGGAAGAAAATGATGATTGGTTGCCGATCATCAATAAGAAGAACCAGGCTTTGGTCGAGCAACCCGAGACCGGCTTGTGTGTTTACTACAACGGCAAGTGGTCACAAAGAGAGCTTCAAGGGTACTTTGTCCACAAAAGGCGAAGCGACAATACAGATTTCCCCCTCATTTCAATTGCCAACACGATCGGCGGCAGAATCAAGCAACCAATTTTAAGAAGTATAAATCTTACCGCAGTGATGGAAGCCGGTTACCAGTTTGGCAGGCATGGGGATGCCGACCGCCGGGCGCTGGGTGGCTATGGATATCTGCAATATTGTCCGGGCTGGAGGACGCCGCATCCTTACCTGCCCACATTACTCACCGCAGGTGTGATTTATCTGTCAGGTGATAATCCCGGGACCGAAAATTGGGAAGGTTGGGATCCCATGTTCGCGCGATGGCCAAAATGGAGCGAATCCTACATTTACACCCAGATCAAAGAAGATGCCGTGGCCTGGTGGACCAATCTATTCTCATTCAATACGGAGGTGAAGTTTCTCCTGACATCAGAAGTCAATCTGACGCTCGCTTTTCATCACTTGATAGCTCCGCGGAAGGCTGAGACCTCGTCTGACTTTCCGGGAGGTGCCGGCACCAGACGCGGCGAACTGTTTATCGGCAAGCTGTCGTACAAGTTTGACCAACGTTGGTCGGGACACCTGCTGTGTGAAAGTTTTGATCCCGGGGATTATTACTTCGACGGAGCTGACAGCTACGTTTGGATCCGCGCAGAATTGATGTATCAGTATTGAGGCTGTACCTGCAGCGGCGTAGCCGGGTCGAACCACCCAGCGCCACGCCAGGAGTATGAAGGCCGGAAAGTCTTCTTCCATCGCTACCACAGGTGCTGTGAATCAACATTGACAACGACAAAGATAATGGCGGATTTCGAAATGCACCGGGATTTAAAATATAAGCGTGGATCATTATCGCCATTTATATAATCTGTAATCCAACATTAGGTTACAGGTCATAGCCTGCGGCCAAATTCCACTCTTCCAATATTTTTTTCTATTAATCCGGGCTTCAGGGAGAAGCTCTGATGATGATGGCTGGTTTGTGTTTTGGGGTACCGCGGACCGGTCATTTTTTAAAAAACCGCCATAACAATAAAATAACTGACTGAATTTTAATTCAGTCAGT
>CAZJLX010000330.1:0-2581 GCA_964546545.1 uncultured Ignavibacteriaceae bacterium
CGCCAAAGCGGTTGTCGGGGCAAATAATGACCCCATAAGGCTGATTGCCAGAAATGCAAAGGCAAAAATACATAATAGCTTTGCCAGACTGGTCTGATTGAACATGTTTACCTCCTATGTTTGCGTTACGGATGAGCTAACAGGGAGACAATCAATAAACATGCCGCCAAATCAAACCTGACTGAAGGCAGCCTATATGATTGTCAATTAGGAAGTTAGGCGTTTTGGTGTAGTCGCTTATTGAGTAAAGTGACCGCCGAATTTGACCAATATGGTCATTAAAAAGTTAATCAGGTGAGGGACTATCGCTTACAAGTGACCACGCCTGAGTGAAAACCGGTCATGTGGCAATATTTGATGTCTTATAAAAATTCAGAGCCTGTATTTTTTTATTCTTCGGCGCAAAGTTGTAGGTGGTATTTTAAGTTCTCGGGCTGTTTTTGATATATTCCAGTTATTAGCCTTAAGGGCATTTAATATTCTGGATTTTTCGATAACCATAGATACTTTTGTGTCAGCTTTAAATCTCTGCGAGGCATCGAAAAATTCTCGGGGAAGATCTTTTGGCAAAACTTCTTTGCCTGAAAATAAGATACAATATCTTTCAACGATATTTTTTAATTCTCTGACATTTCCGGGCCAGTTGTAATTTACCAAAGCGCGAATTGTGTCAGGTTTGAAAATCGGTGGCGGCTTGATGACCGATGAACGATTTTTAATAAAGTGATTTAACAACAGCTCAATATCGTCAGGGCGTTCTCTCAGAGGTGGAATTTCAATCACCACCGTATTTATTCTATGGTACAGATCCTCACGAAATTTATCTTTTGCAATAAGCTCTTTCAAGTTCTTATTAGTCGCATAAATAAATCTGATATCGGTCTGCAGCGTTATATGACTTCCGACTCTTTCAAATTTTTGATACTCGACAACTCTGAGCACCTTGGTTTGAATTTTCATGGGCAAATCGCCTATTTCATCCAAAAAGAGGGTGCCGCCGTCGGCCGCCTGAAATTTGCCGATTCTTTCATCGACGTCGGTCGCGGCTCTTCGGGCGACTCCAAAAAGTTCACTTTCAATCATTGAACTTTGAATAGCCGCACAATTGAGTTTATAAAGCGGCCCTTTCGACCGACCGCTCAGGTCATGGATCATCTCGCACAATAGTTCTTTACCGGTTCCGCTTTCGCCCAGGATTAAAACGCTGGCATCGGATTGCGCAATCAGGGGAATCTGATTTAACATCTCCAGCATTACCGCATTTTGAGTAATCGGTTTTGTACGAGAGCCAAGTTTGGTTAACTCTTCGGTCAGAAGATTAGCCGTCGTCAGTAAATTTTTATATTCGGTTATGGTCGAAAGAAACAGCGATATAAAATTGGAAATGGTTTTGATATATATAAAATCGGTCTCTTCAAAAACCGAGGGTATGGTATGATGATCCAGATATAAAACGCCTTTGATATGATCCTTAACCTGGATCGGAACACAGATAACGGACAAAATATTGTGCAGAACAATACTTTTATATTCTTTTGTCCGGTCGTCGCGCATGGCATTTGAAATTAATAACGGCTCAAGATTATTAATTACGTTTTGGGGAATATTACTGCTAAAATCGACAATGTCATCCAGACTTTCTCCATCACAGTTCAATGAGGCAATCAATTGAAGTTTCTGAGATTTGCTCTTGGATAATAATAAGGCTCCTCGCTCAGCCCCGGTTTCATTGATAGAGAACTCGAGCAATTTTTTCAAAGCCGTGGTATAATCACTGAAACTCTGAAATATATTTGAGATATCATTGTATAGCCGGGTTATTTTTGTTTGACTTACCAAAGCAATTGAGTCGATTTCTTCGGTAAGCAAATTTATGAAATACTCATTTTTCAGGTTTCCGGCGATCCTGAGAGCCTCACTCAAATATTTTCGAGAGGGTCGTTCCAGCGAGACGGTCAAATAATGCCGGGCGATAACCTGACAGATTAATAAGGCATTAAAAAAATGTCCGGTATCATATAATATCTTGTAGGCCATTTTTAAGGCCTGAATAGAAATAGTCTTATTCCGGCTTTCATTCAGAGAATCAATTAAGATCAAAACGACATTAAATATCGGCACATCGGATTTATTGAAGGATTTAATCAATGTGGAGCGGACCGATATGTTTCCTTCAACCAATTCAGGATAATAAAGAAGCAGGTAAAACAGGCATATTGCATAACTGTAGACGCAATTGCTCTTTCTAAGACTATCCAATAAAGAGAGCATTTCCCGGCCATTATTTGCCTTATTATAGTGAATTCCTAAAATAAGATTCAGTAATTCATTATCAAGAAGCAATTGCCGATCTGATATTTTATTATAAGTCTCCCTGGATTTAATTAAGTATTCACTCGCTTCATCGAATCGTCCGCTGTAAATGCCAATCCGGGTAAGATTCAGATAGATAGCACCCTTGTCATGATTGGTATCCAGAAGCTTCAAGGCATTGAGAAAGGATTCTTCGGCAGCTAAAATATTGCCCCGGTTCATATCCAAAAATCCCCGGGCGAAATAATATCTTCCAAAATACTCACCA
>CAZJLX010000330.1:2591-3626 GCA_964546545.1 uncultured Ignavibacteriaceae bacterium
CCATCATATTTATGAGACTTTCCGAATAAATACCTGCTCAGCCAATATTCGGCTTTTTGATAATTGGCCAATCTGACCTGACAAATCATCATATTTATATAGGTTCGGGAAAGTCGAAAGGCTTTATCCGTACTTTCAATTTTTTTAATCGTTTTCATATTCAATGCAATCGCTTTTTTGTATTGACCGAGATCGATATATAATAGACCAAGATTTGAGGTCGGAGTCAGCAAATAGAGTGGATTATCCAGCCCAGATATGTATGTGATTGCCTTTCTATATGATTTTTCTGCCCTGTCTTTTTCGGATTGTCGGTAATAAATAACGCCGTAAATTACATACAATCTCCAGATTTCATCAATATCATTTTTCGTCTCCGCCTCCGTCATCAACTCAGACAGCAGCTTTTCCGCCTGATCAATATCTCCTTTAATTATTAAAAGCCATGACCAATTTCTCTTAAATTTGAATAAATAGGCTGCTTCATTCCGGCTTTCCGCTTCAACCATTGATTTTTTAACTATATCGGTCGCCGGTTTATATTGCGCGGACTGAATCAAAACATCTATCAGCTCACTTTTAAGCGGCAAATAATCAGAAGAATCATCGGGAACAAACTCCAGCGCTTTTTGATAATACAAAGCCGCCTTGTCAAGTCTCAGTATTATTTTTGACAGATCACCCAGCTCACGGTAAATCTGTTTATAGGAATCATCCGAAAATTTTGCTTTTATGGATTTTAGTCTATCGAGAAGATTAATTAATCTTAAATAGGCGATATATGGTTTATTGTTTTCTTTATATTTCTGAATCTGTTTTAAATGCCTGTTTATCATCTCAGCCGACTTTGCCGGTTGTGAATTATCCGGGACTATTTCATCCAAAGGCAGATCATCCTTCAGATTAAGACAGCTTGCGGCCAGATCATCAGGAACCAGAATAAACCAAAATTCACCGATTCTGTCCATTTTTGATTGTTCAAATAAGGATACACATTTACTGAAAGCGCTTAAAGGCGAGGTTTTAAGGATTGGC
>CAZJLX010000331.1:0-3619 GCA_964546545.1 uncultured Ignavibacteriaceae bacterium
TATTTATGGCAATCATTTAAACCGTTTCAGGTCGCCTTTGTTGAAACTCCATTCAGGAGTGATTAGAATTTCGCCGAAATCTGTAATGTACCAGGGATTAAAAGATGAATCGTTTGGATTGACCAGAAGATGAATATCCTGAGCAGGCATATAGCTTTGAGCCAGTAGAAATATTTTATTACCATTTGTTTGATGAACCGCGACATCCAGAACAATTACGGCATGACCCGGGAAATTACCCTGGATAAAAATATCACCCGCTTTGATATCTGCGATATTATTCACTTTGGTCATCTCGCGGTTAAGTGAATATGAACCGGCATAGATAAAGATAGTGGTGAGATATTTGCGGAAAGAGCTGTAGGATGAGTCAATCGCCGCCAGCTTTTTCCAAGTAACATTGTTTCCATTTATAATTGGCCGTAATCCATTTATCCAATTTCTAAATGATGCTTTATCGCCTGATGTGAAATCAAAATCAATTTTATCATAGGCTTTAATCGAATAGAGATATTCGGCGCGCAGCCTGATAACGGCGTCGGCACATTGCTGAAGGTCTCGGTTGCCAATATCAATATTAAAGACGGCAAATTGCGCCTTCTGATTATATTTCGGTCGACCATCATACAGATAAACAGGCGGCCGGCCCGGTTTGAGCGGTAAATAACGCAGCCATTTTTCAAAAGAGCTGTCGGCCACTTCGACTCTTTTGTAATCCTGTGGAGGTTTTATTCTATCTGCCAGAGAATTGTATTCAGAAGAATCGGGCAGCCAGAAATAATCCTTATTTTGAGCAAAACATGGAATAAAAAAGGCCGAAATTAAGATAAAAGCTGATAATTTAATAAATATTTGACTCATGCCTGAAATGTATCTCACAGGCCTAGAAGATTCAAGCAGTTTATATTAGATTTAAGGACTTCTTGGTCAGTAATATCGCCATTTGGGTCACCTCGGCCACCATGACAGCTTCACATTTAGCTAATTAGGCCGGAAGAGTTAGTCTGAAAATACTATCGATTTGATCATTCATAACGCAGGGCGTCGATCGGGTCAAGAGCGGCCGCTTTGCGTGCCGGATAAAAGCCAAAAAATATTCCGACCACAGCCGAGAAGATAAAGGAAATGATTATTATCTCTGGATTCATGACCGCATACAAATCCGTAAATTGCCGCAAAACGGCAACCACCCCACCCGATAAAATAATTCCGATCAAACCGCCGCTTATACTGAGGACAACCGCTTCGGTTAAAAACTGAATTAATATATCGCTGCCTCGGGCGCCGACTGATAATCTGATACCTATTTCCCGGGTTCGTTCGGTAACTGAGACAAGCATAATGTTCATAATCCCGATACCCCCGACAACAAGACTGACGGCGGCAATAGCACCTAAAAGCAGAGTCATGGTTCTTGAGGTTTCAGTAACCGCATCGGTTATTTCGGTCTGACTTCTGATCGTAAAATCGTCATCCTCGCCATAACTGATTTTATGCGCTTCACGCAAAATGGCCGTCATCTCTTCTTTGGCCGCGTCAATCGATTCCACCGATACGGCACTGGCATTGATCATATCGATTCGCTGCCGGCTGCCTTTCAGGCGATAGAAAACGGTGGTTGACGGCGCCAGGATGATATCATCCTGATCCTCACCCATACCACCTTGACCTTTCGACTTCAGGACGCCGATTACGCTAAATGGAATATTGCGAATTCTTATCTTTTGTCCGGTCGGATCCATATCAGGAAATAATTCATCGGCTACTGTTTTGCCCAGAAGAGCCACTTTCCTTTTGGATTTGATATCTTTTTCCGTGAAAAAATCGCCGTACTCTAATTCCCAGCTTCTGATTTCGAAATAGGCGGTCGAAACCCCATAAATTGAGGTCGCCCAGTTATTGCCATTGCCTATAATCTGGCCGCCCGAACGAACCACCGGAGAGACCGCGCTTATCAGTTCGGCTTCATTTGCGATTTTCTCGATATCATCAAACGTAAAACGGGTATTAGTCCCGGCCCCCATCCTCATCCCTCCCGAACTGGCGCTTCCGGGAAAAGCGACCAGAAGATTAGTCCCGAGAGATTTTATATTTTTTTCGATCTGTTCCTGAGAACCCTCACCGATTGCCACCATAATAATCACGGCACTGACGCCGATAATAATTCCGAGCGAAGTCAACAAAGAACGCATCCGGTTTTTGAGGATCGACTGGAAGGCGGCCTTAATTAGATTTCTGACATTAATCATAATAATTTCTCCACCGGGGTCTCGACCGTCTCTGTCATCGCTTCCAAATCGGACCGGGCATCGCGTTGGTCGGTAACAGGTTTATCTTCGATAATCAAACCGTCACGCATCCTGACGACTCTCTTGGTATACTCGGCGATTTCCTGCTCATGGGTTACCAGTATAATCGTTTTACCCTGTCCGTTTAACTCCTGAAAAAGCGCCAAAACCTCGACCGATGTGCGGCTGTCCAGATTTCCGGTCGGCTCATCGGCCAGTAGAATGGCCGGTTTATTGATCAATGCCCGAGCCAGCGCGACTCGTTGCTGCTGGCCGCCGGAGAGCTGATTTGGTTCATGGGAAATACGTTCGGACAAACCGACCATATCAAGCGCCTCACGGGCGGCCTTGTCGACATCAATTTTGCGGTCGCTGCGATCATAAAATAGCGGTAGTTTGACATTTTCAAGTGCCGTGGTCCGTGGCAAAAGGTTAAAAACCTGAAATACAAAACCGATTTTTTCATTACGGATCGTGGCATATTCATTTTTTGTCAGGCTGCTGACCCTTTCGCCATCAAGAAAATACTCTCCCGAGGTCGGTTTATCCAGACAACCGAGGATATTCATCAGGGTCGATTTACCCGAACCGGACGAACCCATAATGGAGACAAATTCGCCCTCTTCGACGGTCAGATTAACAGTATCCAGCGCCTTAACATTGATTTCGCCGACGCGATAAATCCGGGCTATATTCTTGGCCTCTATTATCGTTTTCATAGCTTAAAATCCTCGCGGCCTGTGACCAAATCCGCTCGATGCGGAATTACCAGTCGAACTCGAGGAGGAGCCAGAACCGCCATCGGCATAAATAATCTGCATACCTTCCGTAAGATTACGGTATTTTACGATTTCCGTATTGGTTCCGTCGCTTATCCCGGTCCGAATAATTTCCATTGTCAACTGACCGTCATCATTGAGATAAAAGAGCGTTGCCATATCTTTCGGCCGTTCTCCCGTCCCTTTCCTAAGACCGGAAGTTGGTGCTTTGCCCGCAGGTGTGGTGCCGGACGAGTCAATTTGTTGATCGGTCCGAAGATTCTGCTCGGACGCACGCTGTTGCTTTCGACTTTCGGTCAGTCTATTCATTGTTTCGCTATCAGGCCGATAGCGCAACGCCTTGCCGGAGATCATTAAAACATCTGATTTTTGCTCGATAATAAAATCGACCGTGGCCGTCATTCCGGGCAGTAGCAGGTTATCTTTATTCTCCGCCTCAACGACGACAGTATAAGTAACAACATTAGAGATTGTTTCGGCCTGCATCCGCACCTGTTGGACTACTCCTTCGAACTGCTTTTCCGAATAAGCGGGCACTTCGAATCTAACCCG
>CAZJLX010000332.1:0-3609 GCA_964546545.1 uncultured Ignavibacteriaceae bacterium
TATCATTTGGCAAAACTGGTCGAAAACTCCGGCGGTAAAGTCGCTAAGCCGGAAATTATCGTGGTTGAAAAAGGATCGTACCCCGGCGCTCATTCGTTGTCAGGGGCAATCCTGGATCCCCGTACTTTAAATGAGATGATTCCCGATTATGCCAACCGGAATTTTCCCTATGAAAAAAAAGCCGGCCGGGACACATTACGCTTTTTGACCGATAAATCAGCTTTTAAACTTCCCTTTACTCCCAAACCGTTCGCCAATGATGGCAATTATATTGTTTCGCTTAACAAATTTGTGGTCTGGCTGACCGAACAGGTCGAGGCTTGCGAGATAGATATTTTCCCGGAAACGGGCGGATTTGAACCGGTTTTTGAAGATAATAACCTGGTCGGTATCAGAACGGTTGATCTGGGACTTGATAAGGAGGGGCAACCCAAGGCCAACTTTGAACCTGGTTCAATATTGAAGGGCAAAGTCATAATTCTGGCTGAGGGAACGCATGGTTCGCTGACCAAAGAAGTGGTCAACAAACTTGATTTGAACCGATACAGTTTACCGCAGGCCTATTTAACCGGCGTAAAGGAGGTCTGGGAAATTCCTGAGGGACGACTGGCTGACGGAGAAATTATTCATACTTTTGGCTGGCCGCAGCCATCCGAGGAGTACGGCGGCGGATTTATTTATGATATGTCGGGCAATATGGCCGCGGTTGGTTATGCGGCGGGGCTTAACAGCCCCAATCCGGCTAATGATCCGCATTACCGGTTTCAGCAGTTTAAGATGCATCCGTTTGTCAGACAGATTTTTGAGGGTGGCAAGATGCTTCATTATGGCGCCAAGACAATTCCCGAGGGCGGATATTATGCCATGCCGCAGTTGTATCATAACGGATTACTGCTGATCGGTGATGCGGCCGGATTTTTGAATTCACAGCGGTTGAAGGGTATCCATCTGGCGATGAAATCGGGTATGATGGCAGCCGAGACAATTTTTGAGGCGCTTGAAAAAGATGACTTTTCGGCCACAACTTTAAGCGGTATGCAGTCACGGTTTGAATCCTCATGGGCCAAAGATGAACTATACGCGGTCAGGAATTTCCATGCTTCGTATGATGATGGTCTGCTTCTCGGTATGGTTCAGACCGGTATACAGATGATAACCGGCGGGCGGGGGCTGATCGATCGCCGGGAAACCGAACCGGATCACAAACATATGATGGAACTGAAGAGTTATATCGCGCAAAAGGGGGACCAGGCGATCAGGCGGACGATTAAATATGATAACAAATACACTTTCGATAAGCTGACCGATGTTTATCATTCCGGGACAAAACATGAAGAGGAACAGCCGACACATCTGGTAATCGCCGATTATGATATCTGCAATAATCGCTGCACCGAGGAGTACGGCAACCCGTGCCAGTATTTCTGCCCGGCGCAGGTGTATGAAATGGTCGAGGATGAGTCTCGGCCGGGAAAGAAAAAGCTGCAGTTGACCCCGTCGAATTGTGTGCATTGCAAGACCTGCGATATTGCCGATCCGTATCAGATTATCAACTGGGTTGTGCCGGAGGGCGGCGGCGGTCCGAATTATACAAATTGTTAAAGGTCTTTGTATCGATAGAAAATGACTGCCCGGCTATACAATTTGAAAAATATCGCCGACCATCATCGAGAATAACAGCCAGATGCCATAAAGATAACCTATTGTTATTACGGCCTTTTTTTTCGATATCCGGGTCACGATCGTTATACCGATTATCAACAGAATTATCATCCAGATCGAAAAGAGATCGATTTTTTCAAACAGATTAAAAAGAGGCGATGTTTCCCATTTGACCGGCAGGAAGGCGGCCAATCCCAAATATATTTTCATCGTACCTTTCAGGAATATCAGAGGAATCTTAAGCACTGCTTCCGGGAGAAGGACGAGGTAAGAAAAACTACAAACGGCAAGAATAGATTTATAGCTCACTTTTGGTTGGTATAAATGCAGCGCCAGCCAGATTATAAGGGCCAGTCCGAATAATGAAACAGCTTGTCCGAGCGTTATAAAACCGACACCGAACAAAAACGACGGGATATGCATATTGCTCAGATTGCCCCCCTTCTGCATTTCAATATTCGCTACCCGGCGCTGAATCTCGCCCTCGTCCAAAGTCTGGTTTGATAATAAATCCTGCTTTATATCCTCCAATTTGTAATCATAAGTGGAAATCGTAAAAAATATCATTGTCAAAGTGCAGATAATAAAAGGTAATAACCATCTTGGCTTTATCACCAGATTTTCAAAGGCTCTTGATGGTGCGCTGAAAATATCAATCATGATATTCAGAATGGAGATGTTTATTTTTTCATTATTTTCATTTACTCCGAAAATTATTTCTCTGGTTTCCATTGTCTCCTCCTCGCTAATATTGTGCCAGTGAGCCGACGCGCCGGGCCTGATTAAATCCAATCCGCACGATAATGAATCCAAGCGGTATGCTGATCAGTGAAATAATAAACAGAAAAAATATCTGAGGCATTATCTCGGAAACGCCGGCATTTTGAATCAGAGACAATCTCAGGGCATGCAGGGCGTGGGTGGTGGGAAGTACAGCCGATATGACCTGCAGATATTTCGGCAGATATTCCACCGGAAAGAGGACCCCGCTTAAAAGGCCGGTCAGAGTGGTAAAGGCCCAGGTGATCGGATCGCCGACTTTCGTTATAATAATTATCCCGGCGCTCATCAGACCGATTCCCGAAAGAGAGGTAACCGTCAGAGCCATCGCCAGCAATGCTCCCGGAAGATTAATACCGAGTGGTATATTAAAAACAAAGGTAACCAGAGCCAGAAGCAAAGCAACATTAATGAAAGCCTGAAGGAAATTCATAAAACCCGAATAGATCAAAATCAGTTCAAGGCGCGTGTTGCTGATTAGAAGATATTCAAGCGTGCCCATTTGCTGTTCGCCGCGAATAGTGCCCTGAAATGAGTGCAGTGAAACGCCGACAAAACTGGTGAAAGCGGTTCCGATAATTAAATAGGCCAGAAGATTGCCGCCGTATTGTTCGAGGGCCGGGAAACTGTTGCCGTCAGACAGGAAGTTTCCCATAAAGGTAAACTGCAGCAGACCGACAAAACCACCGGCGATACCCAGTGCCAGAGCGGTCTTATAGCTAACCAGAGTAATGAGGAAGCGTTTAAAAAACAGATACATTTTATAGAGCATTACTTATCCCGCCAGTTTAATAAATATATCTTCCAGAGTAGCTCCCGTAGTATTGGCCCTATGAACTTCAAGACCTTTTTGGGTGATAATATTTAAAGTTTTGTTCAGATCAAATGAACCGTTATAGTTTATTTTAAGAATATTGTTGTTCAATTCCACCGAATCGCAGGAAGTCTCACTCCTTATCTGGCCAACCAGATTATTCAGGATAGAATTATTTGTCGGATTACACGGTAAGCCAAAATCGACCTCCAGGACTTTTTTGGCGATGAGACTTTTAAACTCATCTGTTTTGCCGATTTTTATTAATTCCCCATCTTTCAGGAACCCGATTCTGTCCGACATTTTCTCGGCTTCATCCATGTTGTGGGTGGTAAGGAAAATAGTCTTGCGCC
>CAZJLX010000333.1:0-3591 GCA_964546545.1 uncultured Ignavibacteriaceae bacterium
TCGACATTTTCCTCCGCCGTCCCCCCCTTTAAATCTTCTATTTTACAACATTCCAGCCTAACATCTTCGGCGCGTAATTCATAACTTTCTACCGAACCATTTGAGGCTACCGATATTTCATTTATTCCGGCCGTCGTCAGTTCATCAATTCGGTTTTGATTATACACGACGCCGACCTTTTTGACTCCCAGTTTAACCGCCGCCCGCGCCAGCTTTTCGACATAACTGCCGTCGAAGACACCGATCATCTGATGTGTCGCAAAAGCCGGATTGGTCAATGGACCCAAAATATTAAATATGGTTCGCACGCCCAGTTCGCGCCTGATCGGCATCACTTCTTTCATCGCCGGATGAAGTGCGGGGGCAAACAGAAATCCAATTCCGACCTGATCGATAGAATGGGCCATCTGTTCCGGTGTCAGGGAGATATTAACTCCCATCTGCTCCAGCAGGTCGGCACTTCCGCATTTGCTGGAAACCGAGCGATTACCATGTTTGCCGACCTTGATTCCGCAGGCCGCGATAACAAACGATGTTGTCGTTGAAATATTAAAGGTCCCGGCGCCGTCCCCGCCGGTACCGCAGTTGTCGAATATATATTTCTGATTATGTTCGATTCGGTTGACCCTTTCGCGCATGACCTGGGCCGAACCGAATATCTCATCGGTTGTCTCGCCCTTCATCCGCAACGAGGTCAAATAGGCCGTTTTTTGAACCTCGGTCGCTTCTCCCGACATAATCTGGTTCATCACCGCCCGACTTTCTTCGGCGGTGAGGTCTATCCGATCAATGACTTTTTTGATCGCCTCGTCAATCATCAGTTTGCCCGCGAGTTTAAAAAATTGGTCAACAGCAATTTCCCATGTTTCGTCAGAATCGATTCCGGGTGAAACTGAACTCCCTCGACCGGTCTGTCCGCCAGCCGAATACCCATAATTTCACCTTCGGAAGTATAGGCGGTGACCTTTAACCTGGGTGGAAGCGATTCCTCCTGAACCACCAGAGAATGGTAGCGGGTCGCTTCAAACGGATTGGGGATCCCCTGAAAAAAGCCCTCGGCCATGTGGAAAACCTCGGATATTTTACCGTGCATCAGCCGGTCGGCATTGACCACCTCGGCCTGAAAAACATGCGCCAGACATTGATGTCCCAGACAGACGCCAAGAATCGGTATTTTGTCGGCAAAATGTTTAATCATATCGCATGAAATTCCGGCGTTCTCCGGTCGCCCAGGACCGGGCGATATAATCAGATGGGTCGGCTTAAGTTTATCCGCCTCGTCGACGCTGATTTCATCATTGCGAAACACTTTGAATTCGGCGCCCAGTTCACCGATGTACTGCGCCAGGTTGTACGTAAACGAATCATAATTGTCTATAATCAGTATCATTTAAAAGCCCTCCTCGGCAATTTCAATCGCTTTTTTCAGAGCCATTATTTTTTGCAGAGTTTCGTCATATTCACGTTCGGGTACCGAGTCGGCCACGATTCCGGCCCCGGCCTGCAGGAAAAACTGTTTTCCCTTAATGATGATAGTTCGTATCGTAATGCACCAGTCCATATCACCCGACAGACTGAAATAGCCGGCCGCTCCGGCATAGGGTCCCCGTTTTGTTTTTTCATATTCCTCGATCAATTGCATCGCCCTGATTTTTGGCGCGCCGGTTACGGTCCCGGCCGGGAAAGTTGCGCGAAAGAGATCAAACTGATTTTTATCCGCTTTAAGCTTGCCGACCACATTCGAGGTCATATGCATGACATGCGAATATTTCTCGACTTTCATAAAATCCGTCACTTTCACCGAACCGATTTCGCAACACCGGCCAAGATCGTTGCGGCCCAGATCGACCAGCATCACATGCTCGGCTCGTTCTTTTTCATCGGCCAGAAGCTCCTGTTCCATCAAACGGTCTTTCTCTTCGTCAGATCCGCGCGGTCTGGTACCGGCAATCGGTCGGACGGTTGCGATATTATCCTCCAGTCGAACGAGCGCCTCAGGGGACGAACCAATCAATTTAAAGTCATCAAAATCGGTAAAAAACATATACGGTGACGGATTCAGCATTCGCAAAGCGCGATAAATCATGAACGGATCGGCTTCAGTCTTACCAGTGAGCCGCTGCGAAATGACCTGCTGATAAACATCCCCGGCGACAATATGTTCTTTCACCTTTTTGACTGCCCGGCAAAACTCATCTTTACTGAAATTCGAACTGAGACTCCCTCCGTATACCCCATCCTCTTTAGGCTCCTGAAGAATCAAAGGGGAGCGAAGAATCTCGACTATTTGCTCAAGTTTCTCGCCCGCGGCGCTTCGCCCGGCCGCATCATGCAGGCACATGACTTTCAGACGCCTTTGCACATGGTCAAAAACAAGCAGCGTATCGATCAGATAAAAGAGGGCCAACGGCATATCGAGATTATCATCCAGCTTCTCCGGAATCGGTTCGAAAAACCTGACAAAATCATAACTGAAATAACCGACCGCTCCACCCAGAAGTGGCGGCTGGTTTTCCATCGATTCTATTTTGTACCTGTCAAGCAGTTGTTTAATAGAGGCCAAAACCGAATCTCCGCCATTGTGAGGAATTACCTGAGAATCGCCATTATTTTTAATGATTATCTCTTTCTGATTAATCAGAATTTTTGATTCCGGTTTGATTCCGATAAATGAATACCGGCCCAGAATTGTCCCGCTCTCGACCGATTCCAGAAGCAGTCGTGCGCCATATTTCTGAAGTTTCATAAAGGCGGAAACCGGTGTTTCCAGATCGGCAGGTAGTTCTTTTACCATTACGCGCAAGACATCCCCGGTCGGCTGGTTGGAACGACTTTGAATTGATTCATTATTCATAATAAATTCTCCATAAAAAAAAGCCCGCTATCTTCTCCGATAGCGGGCTTACAATTATTTTCTCTAAGCTTAAGTGGGAGTTGCAATTGTAATGCGGCCACCGGCAGATACGGGAATAGAATACCACCACCAATAGCGGCTCTGGCCTAAATAAGAATTTACTTTTGTATCAATTCGGTTCATTACAATAAAACTCCTTGTCTGATAGTATACCTCAAAAGTCTATTTTGTCAAGTCACTTTTTGTGGGACTTAATTTTTTATATGGCAAAAGGCCTATTTTATATGCTCCGGCGGCGATTCATATGGGGCAATTCCCATAGTCGGGTGTATGTTAAAAGAGTAGGTCGTTTCTTAGAAAGTCAGTAACCATTTTCACCATAATTCCTTGAATAAAGTCATTGCGAGCTTTGAAAAGAATAATATATTCTTTTCGGAGCGTGGCAATCTGTCGGAATCGTATGAGCAAACAGTCTTATGTATATATAATGACAAATAGTAAGCACGATGTGCTTTACACGGGAGTAACCTCTGATTTAATCAGAAGAGTCTATCAACATCGCGAAAGCATTTCTTGAGGTTTTTCGCAAAAATATAAAGTAAAAAAATTAGTTTATTATGAAATCCATAGTGACATATATGAGGCTATCTCTCGGGACAAACAGATTAAGGGCGGGAGTCGATAGAATAAGATTGAACTGATGAATTCGGGTATTCCGTATTGGTGGGTGGTGTTCG
>CAZJLX010000334.1:0-3585 GCA_964546545.1 uncultured Ignavibacteriaceae bacterium
GAGGAAAACGATCGGGTTATTGCCGAGGGCGGTGAACCGGCTACGTTTGAGCCACTTCTTCTCGGTATTACCAAGGCCTCGTTGTCGACTGAAAGCTTTATTTCGGCCGCCTCCTTCCAGGAAACGACCAAAGTCTTGACTGAAGCGGCCATAAATGGTAAAATCGACCACCTGAGAGGCCTTAAGGAGAATGTCATTATCGGTCATTTAATACCGGCCGGGACAGGAATAGAAAAATACCACGGGGCCATGTTGACTCCGGAGGATGAGGAAATCATAGGTGTCGAAAATGATGAATCGGTGCCTAATATTTTCCAAGAAAACGCTTGACAAGATGATGGTTTATGGTAAATTAGGCATCTGTCTTTTTTTTGGACAGGTGGATATAAATTGGAGGTAATGAAGGTTTGCCGAGAATAAGTCAATTGATTCGCAAGGGTCGCAAGGTGATTAAATCGAAAACGACGACTCCGGCCCTTAAGAGTTGTCCCCAGAGGCGGGGAGTTTGTACCAGGGTTTATACGTCAACGCCAAAGAAACCGAACTCTGCGCTTCGTAAGGTGGCCCGTGTTCGTCTGACAAATCAGATGGAAGTGACCGCCTATATCCCGGGTGAGGGGCACAACCTTCAGGAACACTCTATTGTACTTATACGCGGCGGTCGTGTAAAAGATTTGCCGGGTGTGCGATATCATATTATTCGCGGTACTATGGATGCCTCCGGGGTAGCCGACCGTTTTCAGAGTCGGTCGAAGTATGGAACAAAAAAGCCGAAAAAGTAATGTAGGTGGGCTGGTTTAATGTCTCGTAAAAAGACGGTATTGAAAAGAGCGGCGGTTGCGCAGGACTCCAAATACAATGATCGACTGGTAACGCAATTTATCGGTTCTTTGCTCAAGAGCGGAAAAAGATCGGTTGCGGAGAAAACTTTGTATTCGGCGATTGATCTGGCTGAGAAAAAAACCGGACAGCCCGGAATTGAAGTTTTTCATAAGGCCTTGAACAATGTTAAGCCGGTTCTGGAAGTGAAATCCCGACGGGTCGGCGGTGCCACATATCAGGTGCCGATTGAAGTTCGACCGGGTCGCCGGACAGCATTGGCGATTCGCTGGATGATCTCTTACTCGCGTTCGCGCGGAGAACATACGATGGCCGAGAAACTGGCTGCTGAGATTATTGCCGCCTCGAATAACGAGGGGGCTTCGATAAAGAAAAAGGAAGATACACATAAAATGGCTGAGGCCAATAAGGCCTTCGCTCATTTTAGATGGTAGTTACGGTTTTTGCAAGGTTAAAACAAAGGAAGGTTAGAAGGTTAGTTGCGGGCATTCTTTAAGATAGGATAAGAGACCTAAAACATTACAAAACCTGGTCCCACTGGATTGACCTATAGAATGTTTTGGTTTTTTGTCAGTTAGCCTTTTAAGGTCAGTACAGTTGGGTTTTTTTATGTCTGAACGAATTGACATACGGCATATTCGGAATATCGGTATCATGGCCCATATTGATGCCGGTAAGACGACGACAACCGAACGTATTCTGTACTACTCCGGAAAGACACATCGAATAGGCGAAGTCGATGACGGGGCTGCCACGATGGACTGGATGGAGCAGGAAAAGGAGAGAGGGATAACTATAACCTCAGCAGCGACTACCACCTTTTGGAAAAAACATCAGATTAATATTATAGATACACCCGGCCATGTGGACTTTACCATTGAGGTCGAACGATCGTTGCGGGTTCTTGATGGAGCCGTGGCGATTTTTTGTGCCGTCGGCGGCGTTGAGCCGCAGTCCGAAACAGTCTGGTTACAGGCTGACAAGTACAAGGTACCCCGGATCGTTTTTGTCAATAAGATGGATCGAATCGGCGCCGATTTTTCAGCGGCCGTGGCGGAGATGAACAATAAGTTTACCACGAAATGTATCCCGATTCAGCTTCCGAACGGAGCAGGGGAGCAGTTTAGAGGTATCATTGACCTGATCGATATGAATTACAGGATTTATGAAGAGGATTCGCTCGGAGCCTCATATAAAGATATTGATATTCCCGAAAATTTGAAAGAAGAGGCTGAGACAGCCCGGGCTAATATGCTTGAAGTGATCTCCGATCATGATGATGTTGTTTTGGATAAGATGCTTCAGGAGAAGCCGATCGAGCGAAATGATATAATCAGCGCTCTTCGCAAAATGGTTATCAATAACATACTGATTCCGGTTATGTGTGGCTCGTCGCTGAAAAACCACGGTGTTCAGCGACTACTCGATTATATCGTCGATTTCCTTCCTTCTCCGATTGATATGCCGCCGATTGAAGGTCTTTCGCTTGACGGGAAAAAGGAATTGAAACGCAAGGCGGATATCAACGAACCGGTTACGGCGCTGGCGTTTAAGATTGCGTCTGATCCCCATGCCGGAAAATTATGTTATGTGCGGATTTATTCGGGCGAGATTCAAACCGCCTCGTATCTGTTAAATCCGGTATCCGGAATTAAGGAACGAGTCGGTCGCATTCTTCAGATGCACTCCAATAAACGGGCCGATATCCAGTCTGCGTCGGCCGGCGATATCGTGGCCATCATCGGATTCAGGAAAACGACCACCGGCGATACGCTTTGTTCTCCCAAACATCCGATAGTCTTAAAGCTTATGTCTTTCCCTGAGCCTGTGATTTCGGTGGCGATTGAGCCCCGATCAAAAGTGGATCAGGAAAAATTGGATGAAGCCCTGAGCCGACTGGCCGATGAGGATCCGACTTTTAAAATTACAGTGAATGAAGAAACGGGTCAGACAATTATCTCCGGAATGGGAGAGTTGCATCTGGATATTTTGACCGAACGCATGATTCGCGAATTTAATGTACAGGCCAATATCGGTAAACCGTCAGTGGCCTATAAAGAAACGATTACACAGGCGGTTGAATCGGAAGGCAAATTTATTAAACAGAGTGGTGGCAAGGGTCAGTACGGCCATGTTGTTTTGAAGGTCGAACCGGCCACGAACGGGACAGTTTTTGCCTTTGATAATAAATCGACCAATGGTTCGGTGCCGCTCAAGTTTGTACCTTCGATAGAAAAAGGCGCCCGCCAAACGATGACAAACGGTGTCATCGCCGGATATCCCCTGACCGGTATCCGGGTGACATTGCTGGGTGGCTCTTTTCATGAAATAGATTCGACCGAACTGGCCTATGAAGTTGCTGCCTCAAAAGCTTTGGAAGACGCGGCGCGTCGAGCCAAACCGGTTGTTCTGGAACCGGTTATGGACGTGGAGGTCATTTGTCCTGAGCCATATATGGGTAATGTGGTCGGTGATTTGAATCTGCGACGAGGAAAAATTCATGGTATGGTACCTCGTAATAAGCAACAGGTGATTACCGCGACGGTACCGTTGGCCGAGATGTTTGGATACGCAACCGCATTGAGAAATCTTTCGCAGGGTCGAGGGAATTATACGATGCAGTTTTCGAAATATGAGCCGTTGCCCAAAGAGGTCTTCGGTAAGATGTTTGCAAATACAATATTTACTTAATATTCGGAGGTTTATAACCGATGGCGAAGGAGAAATTTGTCAGGACGAAGCCCC
>CAZJLX010000335.1:0-3574 GCA_964546545.1 uncultured Ignavibacteriaceae bacterium
TCTTCCGGATGATGTGGGAGGGCGTCGGCGACAACATCGCCACCTACAAGTCCTACCCGCGCATCGTGGGCGAGACCGGCGGCAAGGACTTCATCCTGTTGCACCCCAGCGGCGACCCCTCGGTGGTGCCCACCGCCATGATCCGCGGGGCACGTTTATTCAAATCCTCACGCAATGTATGCTCCAGCAGAGCGACATCAACTATGCTTTCCCGCTTGGCGACGCCGATCCGATCGCAGAAAATCCTGATGGCATCGGGCGAATAGCCACGACGCTTTAAACCGGCCAAGGTTGGCATCCGTGGATCATCCCAGCCTGAGACGTGGCCGTTCTCGACCATTATCCGAAGTTTGCGCTTGCTTAAGACAGTGTAACTTAGATTCAGTCGCGCAAATTCAATCTGCTGCGGATGATGTACTTCCAACTGTTCCACAAACCAGTTATATAGAGGCCGATGATCCTCGAAGCTTATATCGCACAGCGAGTGGGTTATCCCCTCGATGGAATCCGACTGTCCGTGTGCCCAGTCATAAGTAGGGTAGATGCACCACTTGTCGCCGGTTCGATGATGAAACGCCCGCTTTATCCGGTAAATTACCGGATCACGCATATTGAGATTGCCTGACGCCATATCTATTTTGGCTCTGAGAGTTTTGGAGCCATCAGGGAATTCACCTGCCCGCATCTTTTCAAAAAGCTCCAGATTTTCTTCCACCGATCGATTCCAATATGGGCTATTCTTGCCCGGTTCGGTTAATGTTCCACGATATTCGCGAATTTCATCGGCGGATAAATCGCAGACGTAGGCTTTGCCCTTTTTTATAAGTCTTATCGCAAATTCATATAGCTGCTCGAAATAATCGGAGGCATAATAAAGCCGGTCTTCCCAGTCAAAACCGAGCCAGTGAATATTTTCCATAATCGAATCGACATATTCGACATCTTCACGGATCGGATTAGTATCATCGAAACGAAGATTACAGAAACCATTGTAATCGCGCGCAATTCCGAAACTGAGACAGATTGCCTTAGCATGTCCGATATGAAGATAACCATTCGGCTCCGGCGGAAAACGGGTATGTACCCGACCATTGTTCTTGCCGTTTTTGACATCCTCGTCAACAACATCACGAATAAAATTACTCGGTTTCGCTATTTCATTCTCAGCCATATTCAATATCCTTCAAATTGTCTTTATACGCGCGAATTATGTTGGTCAATATATCTCAAATATACATTCAAAGCAATATTTTTACTCGACGGTTATTGCAAAAAAGTTAGCATATCATAAACGAAAAACGTATATTGTGCAAAATTTATGAGGTTTGGTTTAAAATGTATTTTACACTACCGCAGACATATCGCGAGGCGCCCAACGAAGAGTTGAAGGAAAGAATTCTTGAAGCCAAAAAAAAACTGGGAAGTCGCGCCATTATTCTGACTCATCAGTATCAAAGAATGGGAATCGTCGAAGTGGGCGATGTCCTTGGTGATTCGTACGGTCTGTCCAAAATAGCCGCGGCCCGTGAGGATGTCGAACTTATCTTTTTCTGCGGTGTACATTTCATGGCCGAATCGGCTTATATCCTCGCTCATGATAATCAGACCGTATATCTCCCTAATCCGCTGGCCGGTTGCCCGATGGCCGATATGGCCGATATGGCCGATGTTCTTCAGGCCTGGGAAATACTCGAAAACTTCGGCGGCGACAAAAAAATAATGCCGATTTCATATATGAATTCGGCGGCCGGTCTAAAAGCTTTTGTCGGTCAACATGGCGGGCTGGTCTGTACCTCATCCAACGCCGATGCCGCTTATAAATATGGTTTCGGAAAAAGGGAAAAACTTTTTTTCTTCCCCGACGAACATCTCGGATATAACACCGGCATAAAATATGGAATTAAGCCGGAGGAGATGATAATCTGGGATTTCTCCCGTGATAACGGCGGTTTAACAGCAGATCAGATAAAAAAGGCGCGTGTTATTCTCTGGAAAGGACACTGCCATGTCCATACCAATTTCAAACCGGAGCATATTACTCAGATACGCGAGACATATCCTGATGCAAAAATAGTCGTCCATCCGGAATGCACCCATGATGTGGTCAGCCGATCGGATGCCAACGGCTCGACCAGTTTTATTGTTAAGTATGTCGAGGAGCAGGCGGCCGGTTCGACCATAGCAATCGGCACCGAGATAAATCTGGTCAATCGTTTGAAACATGAACATCCCGACAAAACCATCCTGGTTCTTTCCGGCGAAACCTGCCCGGTCTGCGCCAATATGTACAGAACTACTTTAAATGACCTCGCCTATTGCCTTGAAAACTATAAGGATATAAAGCCGATAGTCGTTCCGGATGATATCCGCGCCAACGCCCGGCTGGCCCTTGAACGGATGCTTAAAGTTCATTAATCATTTTCATAAATAGTCGATTCCATATCCTCCACAAGGGTCAATTACGTAGCAATTAACAAATTAGCGTAATAAAGTTCCGCAGCCACCGATCCAATCAACACAATTTCCAAATGGCGGACCACCTTTATACAAAAATGAAATCACAAAGGTAACATCAAAAGTATTGGCTGCACAGTCGAGATTTGGATCACACGAACATACTGCATATGGCTGCGGGGCGGACCCCCTGCGATTGTGACAAGATGAATGCCAAAAGGTCGGTCGAGTTTGTGAAACTGGATGCCGTGTACAAAGATGGACAGACAATTATAACACTCTCAACATCGGTAGAGCTGCGCGCTCTTGAATTTACACTCGATAAAGAGATTTCCGATATGAGTAAAAGAGCCATGACCGAAAGCGGCATGTCTCTTCTTTACAATAATAAAAACGGCTCGGCCAGAGTCGGCCTGCTGAATATCCGGGGCGTCGAATCGATTGCCGCCGGTGAATCAATTCTTATGCAGATTCCCGGAGAGTGCAAAATTCTATCCGCGGTCGCGGTCGATACCGAAAATAATTCGCTGGTACCCAAAATCCTTGAATCGGATGTGCTGCTGCCCAGTGAATTTATATTGTACCAGAATTATCCCAATCCTTTTAATCTGACTACACAGATAAACTATAATCTGCCAAATGCTTTGAATGTCACAATTGACATATATAATATTATTGGCCGGCATATTACCACTCTGGTGAATGGGAGACAGGCCGCCGGTTTGCATTCGGTCACCTGGAATGCCGAAGATGTGGCCAGCGGAGTCTATTTATATACAATTAAGGCCGGAGAATTTACCGACAGTAAAAAGATGACTTTGATGAAATAGAACCCAAAAAACTTTAAATTTAAAACGGCGCATCGGGATTGATCGGTGCGCCGATGTTTTTACGGGAAAATGCGGCAATAAAATTACGAATATCTAATCCCGCTTTCAGTCAGCTTGATAACCATCACCCCGGCATTTCATCTTATATCCCGGCTTACATTAAAATGTTTGATCCTGATCTTTTAATACAAGCATTTAATAAAAATTATACTGAAGAGGCCCGTGATGAAACACGTTATTTTAAAAACCTGTTCTATAAGCTGTCCAACATTGAAATGACCCGCCGCGTC
>CAZJLX010000336.1:0-3566 GCA_964546545.1 uncultured Ignavibacteriaceae bacterium
AAGAAAGAGTGTAGATCTTAAGCGTCCGACCGGACAACAATATGATCAGCGGCGCGATGAACGACGTAAAACAAATGGCCGACCCCGTTTTGATGGTCCCCCTCGATCCGATCGGCGAAATCAGCGGCTTGATGAACGGCGCAACGGACGCCGTGATGAACGCTCAAGTAAGCCGGCGAAACCGGATGGGCGATTGGTATCCAAACCAGCGGTGCCTCCGGTGGGAAATAAAAAGCCGGAGATAAAAAAAGATTCATTTCAGAAATCAAAGCCTGCTTCCAAGGTTGAATCTATTACACAGCCGAAAGCTGTCGATACGGGTAAAAAGACCGACGATGGATTCTTTGATGTCAAATTTTCACGAATAAATTTCTTTTCCGATGTTAGCAGCGACAATAAGAAAACGGATGATAAGGTCGGCCAATCTGATGAAAAGGCCACTCTTATCAATAAGCCTCCCGATATTAAACCGACCATAAAGCCGGATTTGATCAAAAAAGATACTTCGGCTTTGGATCTTCCGGGCGACTCAATCCCAGATAACGAAAATAAACCTTCGGAACCCAAACCACCTTCTTCAGAAAAGAGTAAGGCTGACAAACCGGATGAAGACAATGGAGATGATGATATGTGGGGGCGGGGTCGAAAGAAACGTCCCGGCAAATAAAAATTTATTCGGTAGAATATAAATCGATACTATTCGTTCGGTTTTATTATGAACTTCCCGTTTATAGTCAACGTTTAATGGCTGAAAACTCTTGACATAAAATGTGAAGTTTTATTATGATTTTCAGATGAGGAATATATAAAAATGAACGGGCTGAAAGTCTTTTTTCTTTTTCTTCTTTTGACTCTTCTTTTTATCGGTGTCGGATATCTGTTGGGCGGTCAAGGCGGAATGATCATAGCCTTAATGCTGGCCGCTTTGATGAATTTTCTGTCATACTGGTTTTCCGATAAAATTGTACTTAGAATGTATCGAGCGCGACCGGTTGATGAGACAAGTCATCCGCGACTGTTTCGTATTGTGAGTATGACCTCCCAAAAGGCGATGATGCCTATGCCCCGCGTTTATATCCTGCCGACCAAAGCGCCCAACGCATTTGCCACCGGGCGCAACGAACATCACGCCGCCGTAGCGGCGACCGAGGGTTTGCTGGAAATTCTCGCTGATAACGAAGTGGAAGGTGTCATCGGCCATGAATTGGCCCATATCCGGAACAAGGATATGTTGATACAAACTGTGGCGGCCACAATGGCCGGTGCGATTGGGCTTCTTGCCTATTTGGCGCGTTTTGCGTTGATCTTTGGCGGGCGGGGTAGTGATCGTGGCGGAAATCCAATTGGCCAGTTGGCGGTGGTGATACTTGCACCTTTTGCGGCATTACTGATTCAGATGGCCATTTCACGAAACAGGGAATATAGGGCGGATGCCGAAGGTGGCCGGATAACCGGGATGCCGCTGGCGCTGGCCTCGGCCTTGGAAAAATTACATCGCGGGCCAAACCGGATGAACTTAAATAAGCGGCCCGAAACGGCGCATCTGTTTATTGTCAATCCGCTGTCGGGCAAAGGAATAACATCACTCTTTTCGACTCACCCGCCGGTTGAGGAACGAGTCAAAAGGCTGAGAAAAATGGTCATCGGTGATTAAGAAAGAAATTCATAATTAAATAGTCCTGATGAAAAACGTATATCTTGAAATTCTGATACTTTTTATTTTAATTGCGGCCAATGGCTATTTTTCACTATCCGAATTTTCAATAATCGCCAGTAAACGGAGTCGTCTCAAGCGGATGACCCGGGAGGGCAACCGCGGCGCCAAAAGAGCGCTTAAAATATATTCACGACCCGAACTATTTTTGGGTGCCGTTCAGATCGGTATCACCTTTGTCGGTATTATGGCCGGCGTTTTCAGTGGTGCAACTATTGTTGTCTACATCACGCCCCTGATAAGAGAGATTCCGATCGAAATTATCTCGGCCTCGGCCAGACCGATCGCATCCATACTGGTCGCGGTTGTAGTTACCCTGACGGCCGTAATTATTGGGGAACTGGTTCCCAAATATATCGCTCTGTCACGACCGGAAAAAATCGCCGCTTCGGTTTCAGGGCCGATATCATGGTTTATTAAGATCAGTTCATTACCGGTCTGGGTTTTAACCGGTATCTCAAAATCAATTATTAGATTTTTTGGAATCAGGCAAACGTCTGAAAGTAGTACTCATACGGGAGAAGAGATCGATCTTATTATTGCCGAGGGAAGAGAAAAGGGCCTGTTTGATGCCACCGAGCAGGAATTGATTCATTCGGTTTTTGATTTTACCGATACTACCGCGCGACAGGCCATGACCCCTCGAACCGATATTATCGGGATTGATATTGCCGAGGAGACAGATGTTATAATTAATAAAATAATCCTGCACGGTTTTTCGCGGTTTCCGGTCTTTGATAAAACGCTCGATAAAATTGTCGGTATCCTGTATACCAAAGATGTTCTTCGCGTTTTACAGAGTTCGAAATTAATCATTCTCAACGATATTATCCGCAAACCGCTTTTTGTTCCCGATTCGTTGATGCTCAAAGAACTTTTGCGGATGTTTCAGAAAAAAAGAGTGCATGCTGCGATCGTTCTCGATGAATTCGGCGGCACCGCCGGACTGATAACCCTTGAGGATTTGCTCGAAGAGATCGTCGGTGAAATTCATGATGAGTTCGATACCGATCAGGATGAATTTGTCAAAAAATCGGATAAAGTCGCCTTTGTGGCCGCCGTTTTACGAATCGACGAGCTTAACGATCAGTTCGAGACAAATTTATCTGAAGCAGGTGCCGATACGGTCGGTGGACTGGTTTTCGATAATTTCGGTTACCCGGCCAAAAAGGGTGAAGAGATAGTCATTGAAAATCTTAAATTCACAGTTCTCGAAGTTCAGGGTAACCGCTTAAAACGCCTTAAAGTCGAAAAGCAATAAAATTGAATTTATTTGATCATAGAGATACGGCGGGTCAAAAACCTGGTACAGTCATGGCTATTCAGGCGTACGCCAATTGACGCAGAGCATGGTTAAGACTTGGATAACTGGTTATAATCTCATTAATCCGGGTGATAATTAGAACTTCCGTTACCTGATCGGTAAATCCGGAGAAGACTATTTTGCAGTTTGCGATTGCCGAGGCCGTCACTGTTGAGACTATCGAATCCACGCCCTGAGAATTCATCCAAGGTACTCCGGAGAAATCCATGATAATATTTTTCTCGCCAATCTCAATGTACTCCTGAAGTTTGTTAATCAGGAGCAATGTCTCATCGCTGCCGATTATTTTGTCTGTTAATATAAATATAACAGCCCTATCTATTATTTCTACCGTGAAATTCATAAGCTCCTCCTAATCTTATGATATTTCTTATCTTCCCTTAATCATTCTTATTTACAGGCGAATTTGGAGGAAAAATGTTTGCCGAATATTTCACCTGACTTTTTAAGCCGACCTTTTTATATTACAACGTCATGGATATTAATTTTGAATGGTTCAAACAGTTTACCATGCCGGCCGCAACTATA
>CAZJLX010000337.1:0-3548 GCA_964546545.1 uncultured Ignavibacteriaceae bacterium
CAGCGCACCGACCCGCAAACCGGCTTTGGGGAACGGCATACCCATAAAAAAGCCGAGCGGAAAGATCATCAGCGCAGCGACAAGTGCCCGCGGCAGAACGGTCAGGTTTTCCAGGGCGCCGGTGATATGACCAAAAAGGAAAATATCAAGAAGCAGCCAAATGATAATGGCCATAAACGGCAGACTATCGTTAAAACGGCGCGCGAAAAGGCTGCCGATTCCGGAAGCAAGCAAGATTGTCAATAAAACGGTAATGATACTGTAGATCGAGGCGCCGATAAAGAGCGTGTATTTCTGTATCAGCACCACTTCCAGCATCATAAATCCTGCCCCAATCGCAAAAAAGTATAACCATGGAATCGCTTTTAGTTTTTCGGATCTGATAAAATACGGAAGAAGATTTATCGGAATTATCAGGAGAATTACAATTAGCAATATTATTACAATAATAAGCATCGAGAGCGGAAAGCCGCCAAACTCGGAAAACTGATGTGTTTTACCAAGTGCTTCCCAGCTAAAATTTTTCCACATTCCCAGCTGGGCGATAAAGGGGCGATTATCATCGCAGGGGGACAGATTTATTTTCGCCGAGTCCGAGGCGACGACCCAGCCTTCGGTTATCACGCGGTTGATCAGGTTGCCTATGAGCGAGTCGGGCGACGGATATAACAGATGAATATGATTATATCGTTCATCGGTGAGCGGTCCGTATGCATTATAGCGCAGTTCCTCGGTCAAGGGCCGTTTAGATATTAAAAGCAGCTTGCGCCTCATCCGGGGTAAATCATAAACGGAAAAATGTGACCCGACATCTTTCACGCCCAGCGCTGTTAACGCATTTATAACTTCGGTTACCAGACGAGGCATATAGACCTGATGTTCCATCGATATAAAGCCGCTGTCGGAGAGAGATTCCCAATAATCGGCAAAGGCTTCGGTTGTAAACAGGTAATTTTCGGCTAATGAAAAGGCTCCGGAGCCAAAAGCAGCCCAGGTATTGGTACTTAGCGAGTAGATAATATCGAATTTATGTTTGAATCGCCGGACATAAGCGCGGGCATCTTCCGAAACGACAAGGACTCGCGGATCGGAATAGATATGTCCAGTATATTGAGCCAGGGTAATTATTTTCCCGGTCGAATCGCGAATAACCGGCGGCGGCGGTTCGGGCGGAGTTGTTTGTCCTGATGCGGCTCCGGTTGAATCGTTTTCGGCTGTCTCGTCCGCTTGTGAAGTCGAATCGGCGCCGATCATAGTTGTACTATCTATGGTGCTGTCTTTGGCAGCCGATTCAAACTCAATATAACCGCAACTGTCACCCTCAGTCATCATTTTATTAATATGCGGGATAACCTCAACGGCGTGAATCTCAGTGGCGCCATGGTTCAGTGCCTGAAGTACATCTGCCCCGGCACCGGAACCCAGAGAAAGAAATGTACATGAATCAAAAAGAGAGACCAGATAACCAACATTGATATCCCAGTCTATAACCGATGTATCCAGATCAACCATATTCCCGTCAAAGGGAATGGCCGGTGTGTTGGCGACATTGTCAATATTAAGTCCCCGATAATATCCTCCGAAATCATATATTTTCAACTTGGCCAGAGCATCCCAGTGTTTATAAATTACCGGTGCTCTTTCTTCGCGCTTGACTTCCAGCATGCTTGCTGCTTGAGGTGTCAGGTAAATAAACAATCCGGCCAGAATCAGCGGAACTGTCTTAAACCAGCCCTTCGCCGTGATCAAGGCGGCCAACAAGAGGGGCAAGCCACAGAGAAAGAGTACATGGGGTGTTCCGAAATAATTCATGGCGATCAATGAAATCAGAACCCCAAAAGCGGCCCCAAGCAGATCAGCCATATATAATCGCGGGATAGCCTGAACATTATTACGCAAAAGCAGGGCGAGTCCGATTCCGCCAAAGAAAAATGATGAGCTAAGGAGTCCGACAGCTATTATAAATTTTCCGACCATAGCGAAACCGGAAAAAAGTTGTGAAAAATCGAGACCGATTTTAAAAATCGCAATCGGACCGACCAAAGCCATCAGGCCGGATAAAATAAGTGAGATTGTAAAACAGACATCACTGTTTATAAATCGGAAGAGGCGAACGGCCAGCGCGCCAAGCCCCAAACCAAGAATGGCCAGGGAAAGGGTCAAAAAGGCAAAAGTGTAAAAAAATTCGGCGGAAAAAATACGTGTCCAGACAATCTCGAGCGTAATCAGTGACATCGACATAAGGCAAATTATAAGATAGCGATATTTATTCATTGAATAATCCTTTCAGCAGGATAAGTGAAAATTAGTAGGAAAGATTTTATCAATGGCCAAAATAATTGACACTCCTGTAATCTCTACTCTGCTGATGCAACGAGGCGGCATCATCTGTTTGTTTTACAGATACGGTTCTGTTATAAAAATGTTTCGAAGTGTATATATTTGATTCTCGATACGGATTTTAGTCTAAGCAAACAGACAGCCTTGAGGCGGTGCAGTTTTTACTTTAGCGTCAGGGACGAGAGATATTTTTCCAATTCCGTATAAAAACCATCAAGAATTGACTTTCGCGCCGTGCGCGCGGCGCGTCTTTCCGCTTCGGGGTACGTCGTATGCCCCTCGCGGCCGCTGTCGCTGTATGATAAAAATTGGCGTTGCGCGGCGATCCCGTTTAAGTGCAAATCCATATTCCAGCGAACGAAGGCTCGATTTGGATCGGTCTGCTCCAATCTTATGATCTCGAAATTTCCGTTTAAAATATAGTCGGCGTTTTCCTCGACAACACCGAAACCAAACGACTGGATCACTTCACGCACCGAGTTTTCAAATTCGGGCCATTCGACCTGCTGCAACTCAAGTTTGACGCGGACATTTTTTCGGGCCTGATCGCGGGCCAGGATGATATCCGACGGAGTCACTTTGGGGGTATATGTTCCCTGTCCCTGTGATAATATATTTAACTGTTGAATCAGGACATCACGCGAGGCGGCGGCGTCAATTGAAGTGTTAATGTAGGCCAATTTTGTCATCGGTGTGACATCATCACCCGCCTCTTTATATCTGTTATAAAATATTGCGGCTTCTTCATCAATCGCTCTGATATCTTTTAGATATATCGCGATGGTTTCGTCACGATCGATATAAGCCAGAGCATAGTGACGGGCATCGGTGGGTGACAGCCAGGTTTTATCGATAACGATATTTTTAAGCGATTGATCGGAAGTGACATTTATCTTGTTTATTGTTTCGGATGTTTTTTTAAGGGTCATATCTTTATCGGCGCCGGTTTCGAAATATGTTTCCTCAAGATAACGACGGGCATCGATATCAGCCTTAAATACCTGCGAGACTCCGGCGATAGCGTTGTTTTTGGCCGCCTCCGGGGTGTCACCGCTGCCCACGGCTGAGATGTACATTTCAAAAGGGTACAACCGCTGCGGATCATCAATCCAGCGGGGGCGTTCGGAGGTTTCCGATTTGACGGAATTGGCCGGAATACAGCCCAGGAATAACAGCATAACATAAATTATAAGAAAAGTCACAGTTGA
>CAZJLX010000338.1:0-3535 GCA_964546545.1 uncultured Ignavibacteriaceae bacterium
AATTTCGTCCAAACTATTTTTAAGCGCCTAAATGAAATTCATAGAATTGAACCTGTTATAGATGGGTATGGCCAGGGATCTTTTGTCGTTATAAGGGGGCAAAAATGAAAAGCATACAATATAGACCTATTGGAATAATTCATTCACCGTTTAAGACTCGTGAAGAAGTATCTGTTCAGCCCAGATTATCAAGGAGGGTCAAGGGAACAATTGAGTTACAGCCCAATTATAAAGATGGGCTATCCTATTTACAGAAATTCTTCCATATCATTCTTGTATATCACTTTCATCTCTCCAAAGATTTTATATTGACGGTAAAAACTTTCCATAGTGATTCTTCACATGGCTTATTTACCACGAGATTGCCGGATCGTCCTAATCCAATCGGTCTGTCGGTGGTTCATCTTGAAAGTATTGAAAAAAACACGCTTTATGTTTCAAATATTGACATTGCGGATGGGACACCTTTACTGGATATCAAGCCCTTTATATCGACATTGGCGCGACAATATGGAACAACTCTTGGCTGGTTGACGGATATATATAGTGACAAATAGTTTAAATTATTGGCAGGGAGAATAGAGATCGTGTTGGTTGGCATTTTGGGAAAAACCCTGATGATAACCGGCTTTGTCGGTATCATGATGCTGGTAATTGAGTATATCAACGTGTTGATCCGAGGTTCGTGGCAAAACGGTCTGGCCGGCAACAGAGCGATGCAGTACCTGGTTGCGGTTATTCTCGGGGCGACTCCCGGATGTCTCGGAGCCTTTGCCGTCGTTGCAATGTATTCGCATGGTGTTCTTTCCCTTGGAGCCCTGGTCGCAGCGATGATTGCCACCAGTGGTGATGAATCATTCGTGATGCTTGCCATGTTTCCGCAGAAAGCGCTGTTATTGATGGGTGCCCTTATGGTAATAGGGTTTTTTGCTGGTTGGATTACCGACATTCTGGCCGAACGTCGCTCAGCAAACGGAGTGCAAACGTGTCAGGAACTCAAGATACATAGTTCTGATTCCTGTCAATGCTTTCCCGGGCGGGATATTATCCGACAACTCCGTGAACTGTCTCTTGCTCGTGGTGTTCTTTTGGGTGTACTGTTACTCTTTCTTTTTGGAGTAGTATCGGGCGCTGTCGGTCCGGATAATTGGAACTGGGTACGCATTACTATTCTCATAACTGATCTTATCGGACTATTCATAGTCGCCACCGTGCCGGAGCACTTTCTTCAGGAACACCTTTGGGGTCACATAGCTCTGAAGCACGTCCATCGAATATTTCTTTGGACTTTTGGTGCTCTGGTAGCTACCTGGCTAGCCACGAGTTGCTTGCATCTAACTGATATCATCCAGGGTAACACGCTGTCCATGATAATGATCGCAGGGATAGTGGGGATTGTCCCGGAATCAGGCCCACATCTTATATTTACAACGTTTTACGCGAAGGGATTAATTCCGTTCGTTGTCATCCTTACCAGTTCAATTGTCCAGGACGGCCATGGGATGTTGCCCTTGCTCGCGCATTCCCGGAGACAGTTCCTTCTCGTTAAAGCAATAAACCTCATCGTCGGTCTGACAGTAGGTTTGACAATATGCTATATTGGCTATATTATATGATCACAGGAAAAACACCATGAAAGATAAACAACAGAAAATGCAAAAATTCACGTACGGACCGGTTCCGTCGCGACGACTGGGCCGTTCCTTGGGAGTAAGTCCAATCCCTGCGAAGACATGCTCATATACATGTGTTTACTGCCAACTGGGAAGAACAACGAATTTGACAAATGCTCGCCAGAGTTTCTTCAAAAAGGAAGATATTCTTGATGAGATTCTCGAACGAGGAAAAGACTCGCACTTCGACTACATTACTTTTGTCGGAGATGGGGAGCCCACTCTCTATAAAGACCTGGGTTGGCTCATAAATGAGGCAAGGCAAAATCTACGAGCGCGAACGGCCGTAATCACCAACGGTTCCCTGCTATTTCTTGAAGATGTCAGGTCGGATCTGAAACATGCCGATGTGGTTATGCCTACTCTTGATGCGGGAAATGAGAAGACCTTCAGGGCCGTTAACAGACCGCATCGCACCATTACATTTGAGGCAATGTTGCATGGATTGGTGGATTTTCGTCATGACTATTCCGGGCAGATATGGTTGGAAGTTATGTTGGTCAAGGGCGTAAATGACAGTGAAGTGGAGTTACTGAGTATTGCGAAGGCAGTGGATATGGTAGCTCCTGATCGCGTGTATGTCGTTACGCCGATTCGGCCGCCGGCAGAATCCTGGGTAGAACCGCCTGCACCCGAGACTATTATTATGGCTCAGGAGTTAATCGGGAAAGCTATACCCATCGTTGGCAGGGAATCCGGTAAATTTGATTTGGAGAAATATGGCGATACCCGACAGGCAATCCTGGAAATCGGTTCTCGACATCCCCTGCGCCGGGATCAGGCCGTTAAAATTGAGGATGCCTTTGGTATCTCTGGAATAGTTGATCAAATGCTTCATGATGGAGAGCTTATCCGTACAGTATATGGAGGAGTATCATATCTGCTCCCGGGACATTTCGTAAGAGGGCAAAGCAATTACACCAAAGAAAGGAAGGCGTCAAAATGAATGCTGTAAGCGTCAATGTAAATGACCTAAAATGGAGTGGAGCCGTAGAGTATCCAACCGGAACCGAAGAAAAGGTGCTCAGCGTGGGTGGCAGCATCGCACCCAGAACCATCATGCTAAGACTTCCTCCCGGATGGAAAATGGACAGTCACTCTCACCGGTTCACAGAACTCCATTATGTATTGGAGGGCCAAATTGAGAGCCAGGGTAAAAAATACTTGGCCGGAACCTTTCGGGTGATCCCGAAGGAGGTTGAACACGGACCATTCAGTTCCGAAACAGGCGCCATCGTGCTGGTAGTCTGGTGTTCGCTAACAGATAAGACTGATTAGAGGGATACAAATGATGGACCGATTGGCTCTTGGCCAAGACTGGTTTAACAAGCTTCTTCCAGAGGGACTGCCAGTTCCATCCTCTACCATTATCAGCGGCCCCGGTGGTTCCGGAAAGCCGTTGATAGGTGCTGATGATACTATTATTGAGCGGGGCGCGAGAAGGACTGAGCGATACCACGCCCGGAATCCCGAAATCTCTTTTAAGGCTACAGGGTCACTCGGTTAATGGATCGTCATAAATAGGCAATAGTTATTAATGCATTTTTATTTTTAAGAATGAGAAGATAATATGAAAGAAATAATAAGAATTGGTATAATTATCTGTGACCGCTACCGCAGGTGTGCCGGCGGAAAGTGCTTCAGATCATTGCAAAAAAGAGAAGGTGCGTTTAGCAGATACAAGAATATAGAAGTTGAGCTTGTAGGGTATACTACTTGTGATGGGTGCCCGGGCGGCAATATTGAATATGCTGTTGACGAAATGAAGCGAAACGGAGCAAAAGTCATACATCTTGCAACCGGGCTAATTGTGGGGTATCCTCCGTGTCCATATATTACATATTTTCATGATTTTATCAAAA
>CAZJLX010000339.1:0-3534 GCA_964546545.1 uncultured Ignavibacteriaceae bacterium
TAAACAGATATTGCTAAGTGTAAAACAGGTAAATTTTGACCATATTCTTCCGAATATGGATATTGAAGGGAGGTGGTTTTAGAAACACCTAATTTCCTGACAATCAAAAAAGATTGTCTAATAAACACTTATCTTGTCCTCTTTATAGATAAGTATGGGATAAGTTGGGAATAACTTATGTGGCTTTAATTTTTTGAAAGGAGCTTAACTCGATGATGAAAAGATTATCGGTTATTGCAATTCTCTCCTTGTTAGTCTTCGCTTTTCTTTCGATGACTGCCATGGCCGCGAAGTATCCTGCCGACAAATATGTCTGGCAGAAGAGAATCAACGTGACCAAGCTAACCAAGGCGAAACTTGCCGGTGGCGAAACTCCTCTTGGATACGCCGGTTCGTCATCACAGACAACTCAGTCTCTCGGGGCTGATGCTATTGTCTCGAACTCACCCGGTATTGACGTCGGAACGACCACTTATGACCTTCAAAGTAACTGCCGTATGACTCGTGAAGTCGATTGGCGCGGCACTCAGTCTATTCATTTCGTCTGGATGTTTGAAGCGGATAGCCTGGAAGGTTCCGACCCGAACTCGGTGCGTGTGACTCGTTATGAAGTCTATGACCCGGGCGAAGGCGGATTTATTTTCGAAGGTGCCGGAGGTGGCGGAACTCCGATCCACGCCGATGCCGAACGTTCCGGTTATTGCGGCCTTGATGTCGATGAGAACAGCAAGGTTGTCATTCACAACCATTCTGGGACCAATGCCAACGATATGTCCGCAACCTTGTGGTTTGATTGGGATTATGCCAACGCCTTTTTCTCCCCTGGTAAGAATAAGATACCGGATTCCTTGATGGAATATGGTGTTGATGCGGCCGGATTGGCCAATGGTGACGGCGTTTTTCTCTGGCCTTATGCCGAATATCAGGTCTGGGGTGCCGACACGGTAACCCACGTATTTGCTCAGCAGTCTGAGAACAAAGATCCGGAAGCTTCTTTTGTTCACTATTTCAGACATACCGGTCATCCTTACGTTGACTCACTGGGCGGCTGGGATTATCCTCCGATTATCGTCGATACCATCCCGACCATTTCTCAGATCGTGACCGCTTCGCGTGTCAGCCCGAAAGTCGCCCTCGTGTGGCAGGCTCCTCCGGGCGGCTACCCCGGCGATCCGGAATCATGGGAACGTGATTGGGTTGATGATGGTCTTGGTGTCAACCAGCGTATCAATGATGTTTTTATTTTAATTAACGATAGTATTGGTGATCCCGGTTCATGGGGCAGTAAACAAAACATTTCGGCCTATGACTCAACCGTCGGTGGTTGGCTCGGCCATGGTGATATGTCCGCCCTTTATGATACCGGTGACAATTTGCATATCGTCTGGAACGCTCGTGAAATCGTTCCTTCGGCCGATGGCAACTTCGGTGAATACACCAACTTCTATGGCGCTCGTATTCTTCACTGGCATCAGGCCAATAATGAGATCCGACCGGTGGTTGATGCCAACTGGGATCTTCTCCAGTATGATGAAGACGGCGACACGGTTTGTACGGGTGGTGCCTGGAACGAAATGTCACTCGTTAAACCGATGCTTTCCGAATGTGAAGGCAAATTCTATGTCGTTTTTGTCCAGTTCCAAGATCTTTGGAACGGTGTTTATAACGACTGCGCCGAAGCCCGTTTCTCCGGTGGTGCCGGATACAGCGGAACGGCCAACGGTGAACTTTATCTTTCGGTTTCGGACAACGGCGGTTATAACTGGGATGCCGCTCGTAATTTGACTGATACCTATACTCCGTTCTGTTACTCTGACGAAGCTGAAGGAACTCCGGTCTGCGAAGCGGATCATTATCCTTCAATGCCTCGTTACGGTCAGTTACTTGACGGAGCTAATTTTGATATGGCTGCAATCGTCGATCCGTCGGACGGTGATTACGGCGGTGACTATTATCTTGACGTTTTTTATGTCAACGATAAATTCCCGGGAGCCGCGCTGCAGGATGCCGGTATCTGGACAACCAACCCGGTTAAATGGTTCCGTATCCCCTGTGTCGAGCCGGTTGTCGCTCCGGATCTGGCTTATTCGCCGAGCAACGTCGGCGAACCGACCTGGACTCATCCGGGACGCGGTCAGTTGGATACACTCCTGCGCCTTGAAAACGTAGGTAACGCACCGCTTGTCATTGACTCAATCGTTACCAGAGAACTTAATGGTCCGACCGGCTGGCTCGATGTCAGCAAAGCCGGCCCATTGACGATTTCTCATATCACGCCGACCTGGGATACCTTGACCATTCAGATGAACAAGAATGGTGTCATTACGACGACACCTTCTGTGGTTCGAGGTTATGTTGTCGTTTACTCGAATTCCGGTGGCGAGCCGGATGAGGCTGACTCTGTTCGAATCAGTCTGATTGTCGCTGATACGGTTATGTTCCCCGAAGTGGCCGACATTCGCACCAGTTGTAAGCGGATTTCATACACCAACGCCGGTGAACTCGGTGATGGTGGCGGCCCGAATGGCAACGGCGGCTACAATATGGACTTCTTCGATGACTGCGATACGACCAACAACCAGCAGGGTGAAGATGACCATGCCAAGGTTTACCTTTATTCAGCCAGTCCCTTCTTGTCCTATGCCGCGTCTGGCGATACCACGCTGAACTCGGCCATGTTTGATGCGACCTGGTTATCCGATGAAGGTTTCCGTCCGCAGGTCAGCCCGACAGGTGACTCTTCGAATTCGGACTACCAGTATGGTTATTCCGGTGAATTCCTTTCGAAGGACTCGACGGTCGGAATGGGAGTGGAGATTTATGCTCCGCTCAATGCCGACACCTGTGACTTTATCATCACGGTGCAGAAGTTCTATATGAAAGACACTACTGATTCTATAAATGATGTCTATCTGGGCGATTTCTTTGACTGGGATATTCCGTCCGACTCCAACTCCGAAAACGGTTCCGGCTTTGATGCTTCCCGCAAGATGATGTACTGTTACGGTGCCGAATATGGTACTGATACCGGTATTTATGCCCCGAACAATGACTGTGTCCTCGCCGACCAGCGTTATGGTGGCGCATCATATTATGGCGGTTGGACGCTGCCGATGGGTGAAGCCGACAGTTTCCCGAACCCACAGGCGATGTGGACCCACATGAATGCTGACTGGGTTTATCCGGCCGGTGGTTTTGTTGCCGGTGAAATGTACCAGAAGTTGACGGCAACCTATGGTTACCAGCCCTGGCAGTCGACGAACCCGACTCTGGAAGATTCACTCTATCAGGATCTGCACATGGTTATGAACTTCGGTCAGTTTGATCTGACCGGACCCGATACATTGATTTTCTTCAAGATAATCATAACCGAGTACGATGGTGGTGTGGCTGGTCTTGAGGCCTCTCATACGCAAGCTCTGGAATGGATCCAGAAGATCATCGCGTTGTATCGTCCGACCGGTCAGTGCTGCTATGGTCCCGATATGGACAATACCTCCTGCGCCGATGAAACACGTGATGAATGCGAAGCAC
>CAZJLX010000340.1:0-3518 GCA_964546545.1 uncultured Ignavibacteriaceae bacterium
CGCCCCGGTAACCGAATCGGTGACCAGCCCGCGAATTCCATACAGGCCGTTTTCAAGCCAGTCCAATAAGGAAGCCCGGTTATAAATCCAAAAAGACGGCAACTGACTCGCCGCCGGAAGCTTTGTGGAGGAAATTTCCGCGGTCACCTCACGACAGCCATGCCAGTAATTCATAAAATCCTGGCGGCCGCCCGAAATTGTGTACCAGTCATACCCGTTAGTGATACCGTTATTCAAATCGGTCAGGTAACCGCTGGGACTGTAGTACTGGGCCGAATCGACGTATTGACGGCTGACATCAATCCACCAGGCATCATCGGCATGACGTTGATACCACGTATCCCAGGGATAATTTATCACTTCGGCCCCGCCGTGAAAATTGGCGGAGATAATAAAGTGATGCAGATCCGCAAAATCCATCATCGCCACCGTTTCCGGCTGCCATGCATTTCCGTCAGGATGCTGGCCGTCCTGCGGATCGGGAAAATTACGATTAATATCAACGCCGTTGGCATTATAGCGCGTCGCGCTATAGACGGAACTGTTACCACCATAATAAGTTCCATCCGGATTGGCCAGCGGATTAATCCAGATTTCACAGCTGTCAACCAGTCGGGTAATCAGCGAATCGGTTCCATATGCAACCAGAAACGAATCAATCAGGTGGAGCATCAAAACATAGCCGGTTATTTCATCGCCGTGCATGCTGCTTGTGTACATGACCTCGGGCTCATCCTCGTCGACATTGACATTATCAGAAATTTTGGCAAACAGCAACGCCCGTCCATTTACCGATGAGCCAATATTGACAATAGTACACAATGAAGGATAATCAATTGCAAATTGATTCATCATATCGATATAGGCGGTATAAGTCGGGTAAACATTCCACTCTTTGGCCTCCTTCGCCGAAGAACTCATCTCCGGTTGAATAAGAGTCCCGGGATGAGGGAGAATCTCGAAATCGTATTTTTCATTTTTCAAATTCTCCAATTGACGATCATTGGCATAGATATAGATATAGCCATCTTTAATGTTGTCAATTGATACGATTCGCGATAATTGTTCAATATTTGTGTCGGAATTTGACTTAATGGTAAGGTAATTTTCCGAGGCGGAAAGTTGTAAAGCGGTAAGGCAAAACATTAGGGTAAGACAAATCAGACGCGATGACTTTAACATTATTTAATCCCCAAAAAGGTAAGTAATATTTTTTTCCGGCAAAATCAGGTTTAGACCGAAATTGCCGCCTTTATTAGCTATCCTTATGTAAGATAACTCATTTTCAATGTCTGTCAATCTTATATTCTCTTTCATTTGTATCGGGAATATTCTTTTTCATTTTATTGGGAGGCTGGCTTATTTCTGTGGCTCAGATCGAATTTGGCAATAAAAAAAGGCGGGGGAGAAGCTCCCCCGCCCAAATAGGTTAAATTCAAACATCCTGTTACGGACAATTCGGTGCCGGACCTTCCTTATACAGGAAGGTTATGATATATGTGGCATCAAATATATTAACATCTCCGTCATTGTTGACATCGGCCGCATCCATATTTACCGGCGGCGTCCCGTCATTATAAAGGAAGGCTATTAATCCGGTTATATCAAAAATGTTGACCTCTCCGTCATCATTGATATCACCGCAGGTCCAGGTTATGGCCGTCGTAAAGTTGTAGATTTGCGACCAGTTGCCCCAGTCAACCGCATTATGTGCCCTGACTCGCCAATAGTAGGTCATACCTTCGACAAGACCGGAAACCTCACAATAGGAATAAGCCATCGAGGAATCGAGAGTCTTGCTGTCAAAGGTACTGCTGCTGTCGATCTGTACCTGATACATATCGGCATTATTAACATCCGACCAGTCAAGCATCAGAGGCTGTGTCACCTCCGTCGCCTGATCCTCAGGCGAGAGAAGCGACGGTGCTCCCGGAGGTGCGTCGCCAACCACCGACATCGTCACCGCAACGTTCAACTCCGGGGTGTCGGGATCATTCGAGGCGACAATCAACTGACCGTTGTAATCACCTTCACCAAGTTCACCAGCTTCGAAATTGACCGAAACCGTGTCGGCCGTAAATGGTGACAGCGAACCGGAGGCCGGTTCAACCGACAGCCAACTGGCAGCATTATATAGAACCGCCAGATTGTCATGCATATACTCGGCATTAAAGACCGTCTCAAGACCGTCATCACCGGTCGCATTTTCAATACCAATCGTGGCCCCCGCCAAACCGGAGGCATCATCGCCCGGATCCATCGTGCCATACTGAAGCTGTATCTTGCCGTTGGCATTAAGAATCGCCTGGAATGTCAGCGAACCGGTCCCGGTCGTCGAATAATAGTTGGCGATTCCGATGAAACTGACGATAAACCGTTCATTGGCAACATCATGATAATAGAATATCTGACCGCCGTTCTTTCTCGGATCAAGATCATCCCACCACATCGAAATCAAATTATTCGGAACCACGCCGTTCGGAAGGGTGGTGTTGGTTCTGACCTTGGAGGGTGCTCCGAAGGTTATGAAACCGTTGGAGCTGATATATAGTTCATTGTAAAAATATTCATAAAACGGAAAATCAAATCCAATCGAGATGACTCCCGTCGTGTCATCATCATCGAGCGAATCGACCGATGTTCCGACACCGGTGATATCAACCCAGCCATAAACCGGACCATCGGGATCATCGGAATCAACCCATGAATAACCCCACATATCCGGACCGCCGCTGCCGCGTGTGACCGCCGCAAAGTACGGCTCGGTTTCACCCGGGGACTTCTCGGCGTCGACATCGCGGATACCGATCAGTTCACCACGCGATGGCTGAGGTTTCGTTACACCACTCTTGCCGTCAAACATCAGTCGGGAAATCTCATATTCCAGAGGGCCGGGGCCGTTATTCTGGATAATGAAATCGGCCGAAGCGGTGCCCTGATAAACAACCTGCTGATCGATCGAAGCGATCGGCAGATAAATATCCGGCGAGTAAATATGAAGATAAATCGGAACCGAACCGGAAGCATTCTCCGGATCGTTGCAGCTATAATTGAGATAACCGGTATAGTTGCCGTAGGTCAGCGAAGTCGTAAAGATACCGACTTCGAGATCAAGCGAGCTATACGGGTCAACCGTCTTCAAGCCATTATCCACATTAAACCAGTTGTCGGATTCGTCGAATGAGATCGTCAGAGGCGCCTTGCCGTTATTGACAATCGTCACCGTGTCATAAATTGAGGTGCCCAGAAAGAGCGAGTCCACCAGATCAGCCGGAGTGAAATCAACCTCAGGATAACAATAAACCGGAACATTAAACACCGATGTCCAGGTTGTGTCAAAGCCATCGCTGTCATAGCCGGTTACATTTAATTCGAATTCAATCACATGTTCATTAGGGGTGAAATCAAACATATCAAATTCAAAAGCCCCTGAGTGATACACAAAATTGAAATCTCCGGCGATATTATTATAATCTTCCGTGGCGTCGGTAATCGTCACGAATGTATCGACGGTACTT
>CAZJLX010000341.1:0-3517 GCA_964546545.1 uncultured Ignavibacteriaceae bacterium
TGGTGGCCACTTTCACTGCCGCATGATCGCCAAGACCTTATTTGGCCTCGAAGATATTCTCGCCGCCGAACTAACCGATCTCGGTGCCGACAATGTCAAAACCATGACCCGCTCGGTCGAATTCTTCGGCGATAAGAAACTACTCTATAGAGCCAATCTCCACTGCCGCACCGCTACCCGGATACTCAAACCGATATCAGAATTCCGAGCCAATGATGAAAATGAGCTATACAACAATATCCTGAAAATCGACTGGCAAAAATATCTCAATCTAAAACAGACAATCGCTATCGATGTCGTCATTACCCAATCCAATTTTGATAATTCTCTCTATGTCGCGCAGAAAAGCAAAGATGCAATCGCCGACTATTTCCGAAAAAAAAGTGGCGTGCGACCGTCGGTTGATCTGAAAAATCCGGATCTCAGAATAAATCTTTATATTTATAAAGACCAATGCACGCTCAGCCTCGACTCTTCCGGCGAGCCTCTGTTCAAACGGGGTTACCGCTCAGGGGCGGGAAGCGCACCATTAAACGAAACTCTGGCCGCCGGAATTGTTCTATTATCCGGGTGGGACAAAAAAAGCCACTTTGTCGATTTTATGTGCGGCTCGGGGACTATTGTTATCGAGGCGGCAATGATCGCCCGCAATATCGCCCCCTGCTTAAATCGTAAGATATTCGCATTTATGAACTGGCCCGATTATGATAGTACTCTATTATCCAATATTCGCAAAAACGCCAAAAGTGAAATTATCCCCAAACTCGATTTCGAGATAGTCGGCTCGGATAAAAACCGCTCACTGGTCAGCGAAGCAATCGAAAACGGGAAAAAAGCCGGAGTAACTGGTGATATTGTTTTCAAACAGGCTTTATTTAATGATGCCACTCCTCCGCCCCCGCCCGGTGTGCTGATAATAAATCCGCCGTATGGCGAACGGCAACCGGTCGACGAAATAAACGACTTTTATCATTCGATTGGCGATATGTTAAAAAAGAGCTTTACCGGATATGATGCCTTCATCTTCACCGGAAACCTGTCGGCCGCCAAACATATCGGCCTGAGAACATCGCGAAAAATAACAATGTATAACGGTCCGATCGAATGCCGCCTGCTAAAATTCGAGATGTACCAAGGCAGCAAGAAGCAAAAAAAGAGCGAATCCCCCGAATAATCCCGTGCCCGGCAGATGTCCACATCTGCCGCAATTTTACGGATTACATAAAGAAATTCACCTGAATATATTTACAAAGATTATCGGTGATATCCTCCCAGATATGCTGTGAGGCAATCTCCAGTCCGACTCGTTTTGCCTCTTCCTTATCCGCTTCAAGATATTTCTCGATCGCCTCAAGCCAGATATCCGGACGGTCATTCGGAGCGATCGTGACAATCTGCTCTGGGAACTGTTCGAGAATTTCCATATTCGAGGAAATCGATGCCAGCCCGGCGGCGGCGAATTCATAAAATTTAAGCGGATTGGAGAAGCGGAAAAAATCAATATCGAGATATGGCAAAAAACCGACATCGAATGCTTTCAGAACCGACGGCATTTTTTGATGATCGTACATCCCTGGAAAATGAACATTATCATAATGTCGAATCGGCTCAACAGCATCGCGGTTCATTACTTTGCCGACAAATATAAAATTATAGTCGGGACGTTTATCAACCAAAGATTCGATCAGTTTATAATCAAGCCGCCCGGAAATCAGCCCGGTATATCCGATTCTCGGCGATTTTATGGCTCTCAATTCCGGAAGCGGTTCGATTTCATCCTGTATCATCACCCGATAAGTCTCCCGATCCAGACCGTTACCCAGCAGGCGGGCATTTTTATAATATGGCGCATATTTATCATGCAGTTTGGGCGAGGCGGTCAGTACCAGATCGACCGATTGCCGTTGTTTTTTCTGTAAGGCCGCCAAAGCGCTGTTTTCATGGCCAAAAATATCGACCAGATTATCATAGATGTCATAAATGCAAAAACTTTTATCAAAAAGTTTCGCAACATAACCCTGCTGCGGATAATAATACCAGACAACCGGATTCGACTCCCGCACGCCGATTTGATCCTGGAGATAGCTATAACTTTGCCTTAAGGCGGCCAGATTCATTTTCTCCAGAAAGGCCGATTTACCGGCGATATGGTCATGAATCAGATATCGCGGTGAATAGAGAAATAAATTCTCCGTCAATTTTTCGACATTGGCTTTTTTAAACAGGTCCGAAGTTTTATGGGATTTTTTTATCGGGGTTGTCACCGGGCAAAGCGGTCGATTTACGGCGACCACAGTCGAGTTATATTTACGCGCCGATTCGGCCAGAGCAATAATCATTTTCTTGCGCATAAAAAGCGGCCAATCAACCGCCAGAAATATAAGAATCAGGCGCGGAAATTTTCCTGTGTTATTTTTTTCCATAAAAATTAATTTCACCCGCTTAATTTTAATAAAAAGATAACAATCTTTGATGATTTTAGAAATAAAAATAAGCGGGTGATTTTATTTGACTTAAGATTTGAGATATGCTAATCTTCCCAAGGTTAGGCGAATAATGATTATATATGTGTGACAAATATATAGTGAACAATAAAAACCAATTGGAGGAAAGATGAAACAGAGAATCAGCATCGGTACATTAGTCGGTTTAATAGCTCTGGCGATGTTCATTCTGCCGTCATTTGTTCAGGCGGATGTTGTCATTACACAACAGACCAAAATGGATGCCTGGGAGATGATGGGCCAGAAATCGGCCGCTAAAACCGATACTATCGTGACTATGATGGGCGACGGCTATGCCCGCGTCGATCATGGCGACACGGCGTCGGTAATTTTAAATACCAAAAAAGGAATGATTTATACGATCAGCCATAAGAATAAGAGTTATGCCGAAACATCTTTGGCCACACTCGATAATCTGGCCAGTCAGGTTGACAAAATGGCCAAAGAAAAAGCCAAAGAAGGCGATGATGAATCGGCAGCCATGGCTGATATGATGAAATCGATGATGACGGTTAAAGCCACGGTAACACCGACCGAAGAGACAAAAAAGATTAAAGACTGGAACTGCACCAAATACAATGCCGTTATCAATATGGGTATGGTTTCCATTGCTCAGGAAATATGGGCTTCAGAGGATATCAAAGTCGATCCGACGCTGTTTCTCCAGGCGAGTCAGGCGATGATGAGCCAGTTTGACGGTTACAATGATTATATGAAGGAGATGAAAAAGATAAAGGGTGTCGCGGTTCAGACCAAGATGAATATTAATATGATGGGCAGTCAAATGACCGGCGAAACCAATATTTTATCGATCGACGAAAAGAAGGCCGAGAAAAACGCTTATACTCTTCCCGAGGGCTACGAAAAGATGGAGGTGAAGATTCCGGGCATGGGCGGAAAATAATATTCTCCTGTATAATAAATGAAAGGGCGTTTTTCCAAACGCCCTTTTTAATTATTATATTATTCTTTAAAGTTATAATCTGTCGCCGATTATCTTTTTGACAAATTCG